>CAYRNE010000063.1:0-10701 GCA_964425245.1 uncultured Devosia sp. | reverse complement strand
TCCGCAACGACGAAGTGGTGATCATCGACGAGTTCACCGGCCGCATGATGCCGGGGCGCCGCTACTCCGAAGGCCTGCACCAGGCGCTCGAGGCCAAGGAACGCGTCAAGATCCAGCCCGAGAACCAGACGCTGGCCTCGATTACCTTCCAGAACTACTTCCGGCTCTACAAGAAGCTCGCCGGCATGACCGGCACGGCGGCGACGGAAGCCGAGGAGTTCGCCAATATCTACGGGCTCGACGTCGTCACCATTCCCACCAACGTGCCGGTCGAGCGCATCGACGAGGACGACGCGATCTTCCGCACCGCCGAGGAAAAGTTCAACGAGATCGCCGACCTGATCATCGACTGCCAGAAGCGCGGCCAGCCGGTGCTGGTGGGCACGACCTCGATCGAGAAATCGGAAATGCTGGCCGATCTGCTCAAGCAGAAGGGCATCGGCAACATGCAGGTGCTCAATGCCCGCTACCACGAGCAGGAAGCGGGCATCATCGCCGATGCAGGCGTGCCCGGCGCGGTGACGATCGCCACCAACATGGCCGGCCGCGGCACCGACATCCAGCTCGGCGGCAACCTCGAAATGCGGATCGAGAAGGAAGCCGCGGGCCTCGAAGGCGTCGAACGCGACATCAAGATCGGCCGGATCAAGGAGCAGATCGCGCGCGACAAGGAGAAGGCCCTCGCCGCCGGCGGGCTGATGGTGATCGGCACCGAGCGGCATGAAAGCCGCCGCATCGACAACCAGTTGCGCGGCCGTTCGGGCCGCCAGGGCGACCCGGGGCACTCGAAGTTCTTCCTGAGCCTGCAGGACGATCTGATGCGCATCTTCCCGGTCGAAAGCATGGATTCGATGCTCGCCAAGCTCGGGCTCGAGCAGGGCGAGTCGATCACCCATCCGTGGGTGACCAAGGCCATCGAGAAATCGCAGGCACGGGTCGAGGCGCGCAACTTCGACATCCGCAAGAACATCCTCAAGTACGACGACGTGATGAACGATCAGCGCAAGGTGATCTTCGAGCAGCGTCTCGAACTGATGGACGACGAAAGCGTCAACGACACCATCACCGGCATGCGTCACGACGTGATCGACGCGGTGCTGGAGCGCTGCTGCCCCGAGCGCTCCTATCCCGAGCAATGGGACACGGAACGGCTCGAGGTCGAGGCGCGGCGATACTTCAACGTCGAGGTGCCCGCCAAGGCCTGGTCCGAGGAAGACGGCATCGACGTCGAGGAGGTGCGCCAGCGCCTCGTAAAGCTCGCCGACGAGGCGGCGGCAGCCAAGGTTGCCAAATACTCGCCGCAGATCATGCGCTCGGTCGAAAAGCAGATCCTGCTGCAATCGATCGACGGGCTCTGGCGCGACCACCTCGTGACGCTCGATCATCTGAGCAAGGTGATCGGCTGGCGCGGCCTCGCCCAGCGCGATCCGCTCAACGAATACAAGCAGGAAGCCTACGACCTGTTCCAGAAGCTGCTCACCGACCTGCGCGAGCTGGTGACCACGCAGCTCAGCCACGTCGAAATCCAGGTTCGCCAGCCCGAGCCGCCGCCGGCGCCCGATCTCGGTAGGCTCGACGCGGTCCACATCGACCCGACGACCGGCGAGAACGACGCCGCGAGCGGCTATTCGGGGACGCTGGGCGGCGCGCTGGCCGCGGCCGGCATGCTGGCCGACGGCGACGGCGACGTCATGGACGCCGATCCGCGGTTGCGGCCGATCGACCCCGAACTGCTCAAGGGCGTTTCACGCAACGCCCCCTGCCCCTGCGGATCGGGCAAGAAGTTCAAGCACTGCCACGGCAGCTTCTAGCGGCGAGCGGCGGGTGACCCTTCCGTCCCCCGCACATGGCGGTTACTTGCCGAAAACGCAGTCGTTCTTGGCGGTGTTATAGGCGCGCGTGAAGCCGCTTAGGGAGTAGCGGGCGGTTTCGGTCTGCTCGGTGAACATCGAGTTGTATTCGACCACCGCCTCCTGTCCGGAGCGCAGGCGCGCGACGACATTCTCGTTCTGCGAGATGTTCGACCACGTGAACAGCATCATCCCTTCGAGCACGTGCCTCCCGTCGACGCTCAGGTTCCAGGGATCGTTGACATAGGTGTTGGTGGCGGCGTTGAGCCACAGCCGCCACGTATAGTTGTTGCCTTCTCTCGTCACGTCCTCGAACTTCAGCACCAGCGCCGGCGCACTTATCGTCAGCTGGTCGGTGTAGTCCGTTGCGATCGTCATGAACCAGCAGACGTCGCCGCTGCGGATCAATCCCCAGTCCCCGAACGTCTGGCTGTAATACTGGCCCGAGATGTCCTTCTCGTTTGCGTAACTGTCGGTGGACAGGCTGACCTCCATCAGCTGCCGGTACGCCTTGCTGTCTATGCGGTCGCCGGCCTCAAGGTTGTCGATGGACGCCTGGTAGGCTCGGATCGCCGCTCTCTCCTCGTCCTCATAGATCCAGGTGCCTGGATAATAGGAGCCGTCGTCGCGCCTCGTTCGGTAGTGACCGAGTTCCTGAAGCGCGCGGATGACGCGCAGCCGCTTCGTGTTGTCGTCGCCGAGCACGGCCGTTTCCCACTTGTCCCGGACCTCGGGGGCGTTGTCCCTGAACCGCTTCAGCAGATCGCGGTCGAGGTAGCCGGTCGCCGCAACCTTGATCCCTTCCTGGAACTTTCTGATGGCCTCGCGGTCGAGCGTGTAGCGGCTGCCGCCAGTGCGGGCCAGCAGCTTTGCGTCCATGAGCACGGCATTGATGTCGAGATAGTCCTGCTCGCTCAATCCGAGCGCCGCCTCGATCCCGGCATAGGCTTCGACCTGGAGGGCGGCGATCTTGACACGCGCGATCTCGGCGTAGCGTCCCTCCGGGTATTTGTCGGTATACGTCGTCAGGAGTTCGACATTGTCGCTCTCCCGGACGGCTATCCAGTACTGCTCCTCGATGTCCATCACCTGAGGGGCCGCCGCCGGGTCGGCGCTCGCGACGGTCGTTCCGCTCGGAACGCAGGTACCGGCGAGACACACCGAGTTGCCCCGGGTTTCGTCGTAGAAGGCCGGCTGCTGCTCATGGCCGACGGACTTTGCCAGCTCATAAACCTGGGCCTGCGCCGCCTTGGTGGCGTCGAGCAGCGTCATGTTGGACTTGAGCAGCGGCACGAAAATGCGCGTGAAGACGCCGTTGGGATCGGCATCTCCCTCCGAAAGCCGGTCCAGCGCGGTCTGTCCTGCCCCGGCCGAGAACACCGCGAACGTGCCTTGCGGCGGCGCGGTCATCCGGTTGAAGCCGCGGGCCATGCCGATCGATCGCGTGCCGTCCTTGGCTCCGAACGGATTGTCGCGGCAGGCATCGATGATCGCGATCTTGAGCGCCGCGCCCTTCGCCTGCACCTCGTCGATGATCCCGTCTGCACCATTCTCGATCGGCAGCGAAATCCGCCTCAGGAAGCTCTCCGAGCCGGTCGCCGGCGCGTCGATGCCGATGAGGAAGTTCTGCGTCCCGTCGCTCCAGCCGTGTCCCGCGTAAACGAAGACGGCGGTATCGCCGGGTTCGATGGCATCGACGAATTCGGCGAGCGCCTCGTCCATTTCCTGCCGGGTGACATCCTTCCTGAAGATGACGCGCTCGAACCCCTGGTCGCGGAACAGCCCGGCATAGGACTCTGCGTCCGCCACGGCCTTTTCGAGCGCGGGCAGGGCCTTGTAATCCTGGTTGCCGATGACCAGGGCGACGCGGCGCTCGGCGAGGGCGCCTCCCGCGCCCGCCACGACGACTAACGCGCCCAGCGCAAACGCCAGCAGTGATCGCAGCATCCCCATCCCCCCGGAACCAGTCCAGGCAACATTCTATACTTGGAATGCTTCGAGAAGTAAGAGCCCCGAACTTTCGGCTAGTTGCAGCTCACCCGGAGCTCGGCGAAACCCTCGGCGTTGGCGTCGAGCACGGTCAGCCGGCAATTCGTGCCGCTGATCGGCTTGAACGCCGTCTCGGTGATGACGCCCGCATCCTCGACCATGACGTTGTCGTCCGTGATGGCGCTCACTGTCACGACCACCGGCGTCTGGCAGATGGCGAGGCTGTCGCCGGTCGAGGCCATGAAGCGCGTACCCATCGGAATGCAGTTGGATGTCGGCCAGCTCGGGTCGATGGCTGTCGCCGTCCCGTCGGCGCTCGCCGAGAAGAACTCCCCGCCTGCGGCAGGCGTCCCGGCTGGCCGGCTCGCCCACTCCGCCTCGAGGAGATTCATCCGGTCCTGGAGCGCGAGCAGCGCTTCGACCGTGCCGTTTGCCTCGGCGAGTGCATCGGCGTCCGCGGCGCCGGCGAGCTCGGCCTGCAGTTGCTTCAGCGACTCCATATCGTGCCGCAACTGCGCCATCTCTTCGATGAGCCGGTTATTGCGCGTGTCGGCCCCGGCCTGCACGAGGACCGCCCCCGCGAGGGCCACGAGACCGACGAACGCGGCGAGAAACGGGATGAACCGGTCCATCAGGACCATGCGGCGATAGCGACGCATTCCGCTCCCTCCGCATCCGCGCCGAACCGGTATTCGCCGCGGCAGGCGGCGACTTTGGGCGGCACGCCCTCGGCCTCGAACATGTCGTAGCCCGCCTTGAGATTGCGCCAGAAGTCGAGCCAGGTGTGACCGCCCTCGACCGCGAGCGCGATCGCCGTCAGTTCGAATGGGAAGACGTGCACGTCGACCGCCTCCTGCCCGCCGGTGAGTGCCGCCTCGACCATCGCATAGACCTGGTCGACGCTCTCGTCGGTGATCGCGTAGCAGCCGATCGAGGAACAGCCGCCATGCACCATCAAGGCCGAGCCCGTGCGCCCGTGCTGCCTGTCATAGGCATTGGGGAAGCCCAGGTTAAAGCTCAGATGGTGCCGCGACTTGGGATTGAGCTGGGTCTTGCTCACCCGGTAGAAGCCCTCGGGCGCCTGCCGGTCGCCTTCCCTGAGCTTGGGCCCGAGGTCGCCCGAATAGCGGCAGATCGCGTAGTCGCGGAACCTGGCGTAGCGCCCCCCGTCATGCTGGAGCCAGACTTCGAGCCTGCGCTCGCGCTTGAAGATGCGGATGTGGACGGGGTCACCCATAGCGAAGCCCGCCGCGGCGAGATCCGCACGCAGCGCGTCGCGGTCGAATTCCGGTTCCCGGTCGGGGATGATCCTGTCTCCCAGCCAGTGCAACAGCGTCGGATACCCTTGGGAAAGCGGCCATGCGACGGCGGCGCCGAACCCGAGGACGAGCGCGAGACCGATGGCGAACGGCCACAACCCGCGCTTCATGCTGCCCTATACCCACCCATGGCGGGCGAGTGAAACCCCGATTTCCGGCAACTTCAAGCCGCGGTTGAGTCAGCTGCGCTTGATGCGCGGCGCCGGCACCGGCGCGACGAGGCTGGGATCGACGACCTTCTTGACGTCCTCGTCCTTGCCGCCGCCGAAGAGCCCGCCAACGAAACTGCCGATCGCCTCGCCCCGCGCCTTGAGGGCAGCCTCCTCGGCCGCTTTCCGCTCCGCCTCGGCCTGGGCCTTGGCTTCCTTGTCGGCGAGAGCTGCGATCTCGGTCTCCATCGCGGCACGGTCAGCGGCCTGCTTCGTGGAGAGCGCGGCGATCATCGTATCGCTTTCGGAGATCGCCGGGCAGGCGCCCGCCGCCTCGAGCACCTGTGCGCCTTCGCGGCGAACGTCGAAGACGTAGCGCTTCTCGCAGACGTCCCAGACGGGCGGCCGTTTGGCGAGCTCGAACCGGTCGTAGCCTTCCTTGATGTTCTCCCAGAAGGCGAAGTGCGGGCTCGAGGCGTGCCGCGCCATGTTTTGCGGCGTCATCCGGAACGGAAAGATCTGGAGTTGCACCGACGAATTGCCGCCGGCGAAGCTTTCGCGCACGAGCGCGTAAATCTCCGCGATCGACTCGTCCGTCATGGAATAGCAACCGCGCGACGAGCAATCGCCGTGGATCATGAGATTCGATCCGGTGCGCCCCCAGGCGCGGTCGAACTTGTTCGGAAAGCCGGTATTGAACGCAAGATAATAGTTCGAGTTGGGGTTCATGAGCGCCGGCGTGATCGTATAGAAGCCCTCGGGCGCCTGCCGGTCGCCTTCCCTCACCTTGGGGCCCAGCTCGCCCGACCATGCGCAGATTTCGTAGGTCTTGAAGTGCTTGAACGCGCCGGATGCGGTCCGCTTCCAGACTTCGAGCTCCGAGCTCTCCTTGAAGATGCGGATCAGCATGGCTTCGCCGGGCGACGAACCCAGGGCCTTGAGCTTTTCCACCGTGGCGGTCTTGAGCGGCTGGTTGGCGCGCGCGTTGCCGGGCTTCAGCCCGCCGCATCCGGCGAGTGCGACGCCGAGCGCGACAACCGCGACAAGCGCGAGAATCCTGCGAAACACCGTCAACCCCGACCTGCCCTCTTCACCCTGCCCGGTGCGTTCCGCATAGCGGCGGAACGGTTACCGACCGCTTAGCCGACACGGTTACCGCCGCGTATCCCCGATCACGCTTGTGCGATAGCCCGGCGCCGCCGATCAACTCAAATTGCTGCCGATCGCCAGAAACTTCTCGCGTCGGTGCTCGCGCAGCTCCAGCCGGCTCTTGCCGTCGAAATCCTCGAGAAACTGGGCGATCGCCCCGCGCGTCGACGTCATGACCGCCTCGTGATGGCGATGCGCACCGCCCGGCGGCTCGGGGATGATGCCGTCGACGACACCGAATCCCATGAGGTCCGTGGCAGTGATCTTCATGTTGTTGGCCGCGTCCTGCGCCTTGGCCGGATCGCGCCACAGGATCGAGGCTCCGGCTTCCGGCGAGATGACGGAATAGACAGCGTTTTCGAGCATCAGGACGCGGTTGGCGGTAGCGATCGCGATGGCGCCGCCCGAGCCGCCCTCCCCGATGATGATCGCAAGGTTGGCAATCCCGAGGTCGAGGCACTTCTCGGTCGAGCGCGCGATCGCCTCGGCCTGCCCGCGCTCTTCGGCGCCGATTCCGGGGTAGGCACCGGAGGTGTCGACGAAGGCGATGAGCGGCAGGTTGAAGCGATCCGCCATGTCCATGATGCGGACCGCCTTGCGGTAACCCTCCGGCCGCGCCATGCCGAAATTGTGCTTGAGCCGGGTTTCCGTGGTCGAGCCCTTTTCCTGGCCGAGGATGGCGACCGCCTGCCCCTCGAAACGGCCGAAGCCGGCCTGCAGCGCTGGGTCCTCGGCATATTTGCGGTCGCCCGCGAGCGGGGTCCATTCGGTGATCAGATGCCGGATGTAGTCGGAGAAGTGCGGCCGCTGCGGATGACGCGCGACCTGCGTCTTCTGCCAGGGGGTGAGCCGGCGGTAGATATCGGTGAGCGCTTCCTCGGCACGGACGGAGAGGCGGGTGACTTCCTCGTCGATCGAGACCGCCTGGTCGGTCGCCGCGAGCGCCTTGAGTTCCGCGATCTTGCCTTCGAGATCGGCGACCGGTTTTTCGAAATCGAGATAGGACTGCATCAAATCAGCTAATCCGTGCCTGGGGTTGCGCTCACTGGCGCCCCATCATGGCTGGAAAGTGGCGACGCGGCCGGGGCAAGTCAAGTTTGGTTGCCCTGTTTGCTGAACGGATTCAGGCGCTTCCGTCCGCCAGCGGATGGTGCGTTTCGACGAGCGTCCGGAGCTTTTCCTCGAGCACATGGGTATAGATCTGGGTTGTCGCGATGTCGGCATGGCCCAGCAGCGTCTGGACCACCCTGAGGTCGGCGCCGCCGGCGAGCAGATGGCTCGCGAAGGCATGTCGCAGCACGTGCGGCGCGACACTCGCCACCGCGATCCCGGCCCGCGCGGCCAGCCCCTTGAGCTCGCGCGCGAAGACCTGCCTGCTGAGGTGCCCGGCGTCGCCTCCCGCCGGAAAGAGCCATGGCCCGGGCGGCAGAGTTTCGAGATAAACCCGCACGGCGTCGCGCGCCCGGTCGTTGACCGGCACGACCCGCTCCTTGTTGCCCTTGCCGCGTATGACGAGATAGCTCGCCTCCCGCATCACGGCGGCGCGCTTCAGCGACACGAGCTCGGAGACGCGCATGCCGGTGGCATAGAGGAGTTCGAGCAGCACGTAGAGCCTGAGCGCCGCCGCCCGCTTCAGCGGCGTGTCGGCGGCTTCGATTTCGGCCTCGGCGGTCACGAGCAGCCTGTCGACCTCGGCGACCGAGAGCACCCTGGGCAGCGCGCGGCGCGCGCGCGGCGAGGCGACGATGCGGGTGGGGTCGTCCGGCCTGACGCCGTCGGCGCAGAGAAAGCGGTGGAACTGCCGGAGCGCGCTGAGCCGCCGGGCGCTGCTCGAGGCGGAAAGCCCCTGTGCGCTGAGCGCCGACAGGTAGCCGACGACATCGTCGCGCCCGGCGCTGCTCGGCTGCACCCCGCGCGCGGCGAGATGGCTGAGGTAATCGGAGAGGTCGCGTCCATAGGCCGCTATCGTGTTCCTCGCGGCCCCGCGTTCGGCGCTCATCATCTCGAGGAAAGCCTCGACGAGGTGCGCTTCGCTCATTCGACCCCCGGCGCGAGAGTGACGATGCTGCCGTCCTCGGCGGGCCCTTCGGGGACACCCGGTTCGGCCGGCCCTGCCGTCTCCCCGGCGGCCTCGGCCGCCGGCTCTTCGGGCGGCGTCGGGTCGGCGGTCCGGCTCGTATCGATTTCCCTCAGCACCAGCGGATCGCGTTCCGGCGTCGGCATGAGGTCGCGTGCCGGGATGCGGATCGTCACCTCCTTTTCATTGGGTTCGACGAAGGCGACGAGCGCGAACATGGCGCCGTACGCGAGACCGGCCAGCACGAGGAGTATGACGACGAGACGGATGAGCGTGGGCATCGCTACCGGGCAGGTGTGGCGGGCAAGGCAGGAAATCTCCCCTGTTTCGCGACTGCGATCAAGGCCGGCCCGAGTATGCCGGCATTGACTTTACCCGGTCCTAACGGTTCAACGCGCGAACCATAATCGGGAATTACTGTGACGCGGGCCGCATCCAGTACACGGGAACATGGTCGCGACGAGCTCAACGCCATGCTCGCGGGGCGGCCGCTCGTCCTCGTCGGCATGATGGGCGCGGGCAAGACCACCGTGGGCCGCCGGCTCGCGAGCCGGCTCAATCGGCGCTTCATCGACAGCGACGAGGAAGTCGAGAAGGCGGCCGGGATGAGCATCGAGGACATCTTCAAGCTCCACGGCGAAGCCGATTTCCGGGCCGGCGAGGTCAAGGTGATCGCCCGCCTGCTGAAGGAAGAAGGCATCGTCCTCGGGACCGGCGGGGGTGCTTTCATCAACGACGAGACCCGCGCCCTGGTGAAGTCGAGGGCCGTCTCCGTGTGGATCAAGGCCGATTTCGAGCTGCTCTTCGCCCGCGTCTCGCGGCGCACGAACCGGCCGCTTCTGAAGACCGCCAGGCCGCGCGAGACGCTGCGCCAGCTCATCGCCGAGCGCTACCCGATCTATGCCGAGGCGGACGTGACGGTGGTCTCGCGCGATATCCCGCAGGACCAGGTCGCCAGCGACGTCATGGACGCGCTCGTCGCGCATCTCTCGGGCATCGCGGCAACGGCGGAGGCGCCTCATGGCGCCTGAAGAAGCCACCGTCGTCCATGTGCCGCTCGGCCCGCGCGCCTACGACATCGTGATCGGCGGCGGCCTCCTCGATTCTGCCGGCGAGCGGCTCAAGGCCATGTTCCCGGGCCGCCGCTTCGGCATCGTAACGGACAGCGCGGTCGCCCGAGCCCAGCTGCCCCGGCTCGCTCATTCGCTCGACAGGGCGGGTCTGGGACACGCGACCGTCAGCGTTCCGAACGGCGAAGCCAGCAAGTCGCTCGCCCGTCTCGGGGATGTCGTCGAGGGCTTGCTCGCGGCGCGGCTCGAACGCGGCGATGTCGTCCTGGCGCTGGGCGGCGGCGTCATTGGCGACCTCGCGGGCTTCGCCGCCGCGATAACGCGCCGCGGCATGGATTTCGTCCAGCTTCCGACGACGCTCCTCGCGCAAGTCGACAGCTCCGTCGGCGGCAAGACGGGCATCAATTCGCCGCACGGCAAGAACCTGATCGGTGCCTTCCATCAGCCCCGGCTCGTGCTCGCCGACCTCGGCGCGCTCGAAACGCTGCCGCCCCGCCAGTTTGCCGCGGGTTACGCCGAGGTGGTGAAGTACGGCCTCATCGACGACGAGTCCTTCTTCTTCTGGCTCGAAGAGCACCGCCGGGAGATTTTCGAGGGCGGACCGGCGCGCGGCGAGGCCATCGCCCGTGCCTGCGCCGCCAAGGCCCGCTTCGTCCTCGCCGACGAAAAGGAAACGGGCATGAGGGCGCTCCTCAACCTCGGCCATACCTTCGGGCACGCGCTCGAGGCGGCGACCGGCTACAGCGAGCGGCTGCTGCACGGGGAGGGCGTCGCCATCGGCATGGTGCTGGCTCACGGCTTTTCGGCAAGGCTCGGCCTCGCGCCCAGCCAGGATACCGGCCGCGTCGCCGCGCACCTCGCTTCGGCCGGGCTGCCCACGCGGCTTTCCGATGTTCCCGGCGCGCTGCCGGACACTGCATTCCTCATGCGCGCGATCGCGCAGGACAAGAAGGTCGTGCGCGGCGCACTCACCTTCATCCTGACTCGCGGCATCGGCAAGGCGTTCATCGAGCGGAACGTCGACCCGGCGACGGTCTCGGCCTATATCGAGGAGATGCGCGCCGCCTGAGGGCCGGGCGCCGCGTCAAGGCGCCGGGT
>CAYRNE010000062.1:0-10721 GCA_964425245.1 uncultured Devosia sp. | reverse complement strand
CCTGTTCCGGCTCGGTGAAGCCCCGCTGTGGCAGCGGGGTCGGGATGATTGTTTCCATCGTCCCCTCGTTGGCAGAGCCGGCAGGCGCCCCCGCCGGCTTTGCAGGCATTCCTTAGGGGCTTCGGGGCGCTTCGGCAACCGTCGGCGAAAGCTGACACCTGCATTCACCTTTGAGTGATCAGGGCTTTTCCTGCCGTTTTGAAGCGCCATCTTACGTGCAGTTCGCTGAGTTACTGCAAACGACCCATGCATCGGCGAACCGCGAGGAGTGACTCGCCGCTGCCCCCAAGCCCTCAACAGTGCGGCGGGAGCTTCTCAGGGCCGCAGCATCGGAGACGGTGCTGCGGCCCAGCCATTTCCGGCCGGTCGCTAAGCCGGATAGAGCCGGCGCAACGTTTCGACGGAGAGCTGCGCCAGTCCCTCGAGCACGTTGAGATCGATGTCGCTCAGCTTCTTCACATAAAGACAGCCCTTGCCCATCGAATGCTTGCCGAGCGTCGACAGCAGCTCGTCGCGCCTCGTCACGACGTCGGGATAGTGGGCGCCGTGGATGCAGATACTCAGCGCCGCCTTGCGGGGCGAGAAACCGACGAGGCAAGTGTCGCCCTCGTGCCCGCTCTCGTACTTGTAGTGATACCGGCCAAATCCGACGATCGTCCCCCACATGACCGGCGGCTCCCCGGTGACGCGCGACATCAGCTCGAGGAGCGTTGCGCTGTCGGCGCGCTTCTGCTCGCTCTCCACGGCGGCGATCAACGCGCCGACGTCGCCGTCCGGCTGCACCGTCGTCGTATTGCCTTTGGCCATCGGCCTACTCCTCGTCCGCGAAATGCTCTTCGAGCGCCGTGGTCGGGGGCAGGGGCTCCGACGTGTCCACGACGCGCGGTTCGCTGAAGTCGACGACGCGGAACTGGTTGACCTCGCCGTCATAGCTCGGGTCGACGTCGTAGGTCAGAAGCCGGAAGGTGTCGCCGTCGAGAACCCAGACGCCCCGGCCCGACGCGTCGCAAAGGCCGCGCCAGCACGACCATTCCGTGATGGTCCGCGCCTCGAGGTCGAGCCTCGAATTCACGAGCTCATGCCGGGCGCCGATGCCCGTCACCGTCAGGCTCTCGATTCGGGCGTCGACATCGTCCCCGCTGTACCGGATGTCGAGCGTCGGCTCGGGAAACGAGATCGGCCGCACCCCGGAATCGGCCGTCCAGGCCAGATAGACATGGCGCTCGTTGTAGGCCCCCGAACCGCAGAAGAACCGGTAGAGTCTGAGCGTCTGCTCCGGTTCCCCGGGGAGGGCGTAGGCCGGGAGATAGCTGAAGTCGTTGACTTCGGGGCCGATCATCCCCGGGCCTCCGCCGATGGCCCAGGAGCAGGCCTCGCTGAACGCGCCGATGAAAATCCTGGTGACGAGCCCGGTGTCGGGCGGGGCATCGCCCATGGTCGTGAGCGGTGTGCCGTCCTCGCCGCAGAGATAGCCGCAGGTGAGGAGCGTATCCTCGCCCGGCTCCTGCGCCGCGGCCGGCATGCCTAGTGCGATCGCCAGGATCAGTATCAGGGCGCGCATGAAGTCTCCTTGGTGTCTGGTCACGACGTGCGAAGCCCTTCTTCACCTGCCGGACAGCCTGATGTTATCACGCTCCCGCCGAAGCACGGGACCACGATGAGACGCCTGCCGGTTGCCGCAGCTTTGCCGGCAATGCCGGCCCGGCGGCCGAAGTCGGCGGGACTCCGTCGCGCCGGCGCTCGGTGATCGATACCTGATATCGGATTTTCAGCTCAACCTCAGGAAGATTCATGGCTATTTCACTCCATTCGGCGTCGGTGCCGGTTTTTACGCGCATGCTCAACAACCTGCTCCACATCCTCGACGTGGCGGAGGGTTATGCGGCAGAGCGCAAGATCAGGCTCGACGTGCTGGCGGCGTCGCGGCTGGCACCTGACATGCATCCGCTGACCTTCCAGGTGCAAAGCGCCACCGACCGGACCAAGTTTTTCGTAGCACGGGTGACCGGCCGCGACGCTCCCTCGTGGCCCGACGACGAGAAGACCTTCGACGACCTGCGTGCCCGCATCCGCAAGGCGCTCGACTATCTCGCCGCCTATGCGCCGGAAGACCTCGACGGTCTGGAAGAGAAGCTCGTGACGCTGAAGGTGCGCGGCGAGGACACGCAGGTGCGCGCCGTCGACTACCTGTTCGGCAACGTCTATCCGAACTTCTTCTTTCACGTCACGACGGCCTACGACATCCTTCGCCACAACGGTGTGCCGCTGGGCAAGCGCGACTTCGTCGGCTAGCCACCGTTACTCCTGGATGGATTCTAGATAGGCGAGGAGATGCGCGACGCGGCGGGCGACCATTTCATTGGCCACCGCCCGCTCCGCGATCTCGGAGAACTCCTCGGCGAACATCTCGGCCCACGGCTCCATGGCGAGCTCGCGATGGCCGCGGATGCCGGAGACCCCCGTGATGGCGTCCGCGACCTCCCCGGCGGGGAAGACCCCGCCGTTGCGCCTGCTGAGCTGCGTGAGGTCGGAGCGGGGCATTTCGAGCGCCCGCGCCACCGCACCGTCGCCTTCGCCCCCGGGACCATGACAGCCGACGCAGAACAGCCGGTAGATCTGCTTGCCGAAGTGGATCTGCGACGCGGCCGTGTCCTGCGCGGCGGCCGGCAACGTTCCCAGTGCGAGAGCGACGGCCACCGCCGCGGCGCCAACGAGGCGGCGCCGCGAGCGCCTGCCTGTTGCAAAAGCTGCGAAATTCCCCATCGGCTCACCATAGCAGGTCGCGGCCGCCGGAACAGGCCTTCCGGTCCGCGCCGAATTTGTCCGCTCGCCCCATTGCCCCGTGGGCGGGCGATCCCCATGTCGATGGAGGCTGTTCAACACCGGAGACGAACGATGCTCAGCAGCGACGACCGCCGTGCCATCGAGGGCCTGTTTGCGCGACTGCGCGACGTCGAGCGTCGGACGCCCCCGCGCGACCCCGAGGCCGAGGCCCTGATCCGGGAATCGATCGCCCGCCAGCCGGGCGCCTCCTATTACATGGCGCAGACCGTTCTCGTGCAGGAGCATGCGCTGGAAGTGGCCGAGCGCCGCATCCGCGAGCTCGAGAACGAGCTGCGGACCGGGCGGCGCGGCGCCGATGAGCGCTACCGGATCGGCGCCGAAGATCATGGCCGGCCGCGCGGGCCATGGGACCGCGACGAGCGCTACGAGCGCGGCGGCGGATTCCTTGCGGGCGCGGCGCAGACGGCGCTCGGCGTTACCGGCGGCATCCTGCTCGGCAACACGATCGCCGGTATGTTCGGCGCGGACGCCGCGACAGCGGCCGAGCCGGCGCCTGAGCCGGAACCCGGCGACAGCGAGGACTTCGACGGCGGCAGCGGCTTCGACGGCGACGGGTTCGACGGCGGCGGCTTCGATTTCGGCGGCGATTTCTGACGCGTAGAGCGTTCTGAAAGGGGCTTGCCCAAGGCGATACGCCTTGGGCATGTTGCGCGTCAGATGACGCACCAGCCCGACGACACTCCCATCGACATAGGCCACGTTGACCGCGAGGAAGGCGCCGACCGCCTTTCCGCGATCCTTGCCGCGATTGCCGAGGCCCAGGACACCGACAGGATTTCGATCGGGGACCTGCTCGAGGCGCTTCGCCGCCGCGCGCTCGGCGCCCTGATGTTCATCTTTGCCGTGGTCACGGCTCTTCCGATGCCGCCGGGCGTGTCGACGGTCGTCGGCGCCCCGCTGGTCTTCCTCACGGCGCAATTGATGCTGGGGATGAACGCCTGGCTGCCCAAGATCATCACCGACCGCTCCCTCAGCCGGGTCGACTTCGCCAAGGTGGTGAAGGCGGCGACCCCCTGGCTTGCGCGCGCCGAAAGCGTGATGAAACCCCGCTTCGAGTTTCTGACGCGCCGGCCGGCAGTTCATATCGTGGGCTTCGTTGCCTTCGTCATGGCTGTGATCCTGCTCGGCCCGGTGTTCCTGGGCAACATGGCGCCCTCGATCGCCATCTGCATCATCGCACTTGGGCTTGTCGAGCGCGACGGCCTGTGGGTTGCGATCGGCGTCGCCGCGGGCATCCTGACCGCCATCTTCCTCATCGGGTTCTATTGGCTGCTGATCACCTGGGCCATCGGCTTCGTCGGAAGCTTTTTCGGGCTCGGCGACGTGCCGCCGGCCCCGCCGCCGGTACCGGCCGGCAGCTAACGCTTCTCGTAGAACTCGTTGCCGCCCGCTTCGAGCACGTAGTGCATGTTGCGGTAGGGGAACCTGAGGCCAGCGGTATGGAAGTGCTGTGCGCGCCGCACGCCGGGGTGGCGGGCGCCGCTGAGGACCGCGTCGGCGACCCGCGCCGCGAGCGCGGCGGAGCGCGTCTCCTTCATCGGCTTGTAGAGCACGCCGGGCGCGAACTGGTTCTTCTGGCCGACGACGCCGCACACGGTGTCGGGATAGCGCGGGTCCGCCAGCCGGTTCATGACGACGGTGCCGACGGCCAGCATGCCCTCCTCGCTGGAGCGGTTGGATTCGAAGTACATTGCCCGCATCAGGCACTCGCGCGGCGAGTGGGCGATCTGCGGGAAGATGGCGCAGCCGGAAAGTGCCGTCGCCAGCAGGGGCAGGGTGAGCCAAAGCTTCGCGGCAGGCATCTGGTCTCCGATACGCGCAACCGGGGAGACCGGCCCTGATGGACCAGTCTGCCCAGAATGCGGCGCATCGGGTTAAGAAGGCGTTTGCCCTTCGCGCCCGGCTGGACCGCCGCGTCGGCCGGGACAGCAGACGGCGCGGCGGAGGCGGGACGGGCTATTCCACGATCCGCCGGTAGAGGTGCCACGTGGCGTGGCCGAGAACCGGCACGACGATCGCGAGGCCGCCGAGCAGCGGCAGCGAGCCGATGACGAGAAGGGCCGCGACGATGAGCCCCCACACGGCGATCACCAGCGGGTTGCGCAGCGAGGCGCGGATCGAGCTCTGGATGGCGGCAGCCGCGCCGCCGTCGCGGTCGACAAGCAGCGGCACGCTGATGACCGCGGTCGCGAGCGCCACCGCGGCGAAGCAAAGGCCGATCAGGTTGCCCCAGATCATGAGCTGGATGCCCTCGGGTGTTCTCGTAACCTGCGCAATGAACTCGGCGAGGTTCGCGGGCGAGCCGATGCCGAACAGCTGCTCATAGAGGAACTGCGCCACGATCAGCCAGACGGTGAAGAGCGCCAGCAGACAAATGCCCACGGCGATAATCGCCGGCATGGCGGGGGAGCGCAGCACGCCGAAGGCGCTCCGCCAGTCGGTGTCGAGCCCCAGTTCCTGCCGCCGGCTCATTTCGTAGATGGGTAGCGCGGCGATGGGTCCGAGCAGCGCGAACCCCGAGACCAGCGGATAGATCAGCGGCCAGGCATTGGCGCCCGAGGTCCAGAGCGCGATGACGACGCCCGCGAAGGGATAGATCAGGCCGAGGAAGGCGAGGTGGGAGGGCTTGCGCCAGAAATCCCGCCATCCTGCCGCCAGCGCCGCACCGAGATCGGCAAAGCCGATCGTCCTTACGGCCGGGAAATCGAGTTCGCCACGCGCGTCCGCGAGCACATGGAATGCGGCCATTTCTCTCCTCCTGTTGCGAGAGGCAGCGAAACGGCCCGCCGCGTGGGCGTCGTCCGTGTGGCGCCGGGGCGGCTGGCCGCAACCTGCGTGGGGTTCAGTCTAATCCGGGCGTGGCGGATTGTCGCGCCTCAGCGGGTAATGCCTTCGTGAGCGCGCGGTTGCAGCCGGCGGGCGAGATCGTCCATGTCGGCGGCGAAAAGCATGGTGCCGACCTTGTTGGACTCATAGACGAAGTCGCGCAAGGCCCGGCTTTCGGCAACGGCCCCTGAAATATCGCCAACGATGGCAACGCGGTACGTGTAGTTCTGCATCTTTTGTAGGAAGGAGCCCGCAAGCCCGCTCCGCAGCCGCAGGAAATCCGGATCGAGGCGGGCGACCGGGATGGCGATCAGCTCCGCCTCGCGCCCGTAGGCTTCGCCGATGAGATCGAGAGCATCCTGCTCCGAACCGAGCGGCGCCCCCGTTTCTGGCGCGAGCATTACGCGAATTCCACCAGTTTCGACAATGTTCATGCGCTGTCTCCGTCAAGAGCGGGCCACTCGAGCGTCCCGCCCGCGATCGCGGCCTCGAGGATGTCCACGGCTGCCGCGAGCCGCTCGTCGATGATATGAAGGTACTGCGTCCAGTCGCCGATGTGCCGCAGCTCCGAGTCGCCGTCGGAAACGCCGCGGATCGCGACCAGCGGCAGGCCGAAGCTGTCGCAGGCCCGCTTGATCGCGAAGGTCTCCATGTCGACCATGTCGGCGCCGATCGCGCGATAGGCTCTGCCCGAGACGATGCCGGCGCCGGTCGACAGGGTCGCCCGGGCGAGCCCCGGAACG
Organism: uncultured Devosia sp.; assembly: GCA_964425245.1. Lineage (GTDB taxonomy): Bacteria > Pseudomonadota > Alphaproteobacteria > Rhizobiales > Devosiaceae > Devosia_A. The sequence goes on along the minus strand of CAYRNE010000062.1, from coordinate 4,308 downwards.
AGGGGACCGAGGGGCAGCGTCGCAGGCAACCCGAGGAACGGCGTCACGCCCTTTTCGAAACCGAGCGGGGAGGCATCCATGTCGCGGTAGGAGACGGCGGTCGCCTGGTAGATGGCCGCCTGTTCGAGCGTTGCCGACCCCGCCGAGCCAAGCGACACGACGATCTGGGGCATTTGCATCGTGGATTGGAGCTTCGCAAGGGCAGCGGTCACGTTCACCGCCGCCTCGACGGGGCCCACGCCACAAATGAGCGGCGTTATGCGTGCCTTGAGATGCGGCCCGTACTCCGCTTCCGCCGCCATGACGTAGAGGATGTCGGGGACGCCGGGAGTGCGGTGTGCGAACGGCATGTCGATCCAACCCGTGACTGGGACCGTTTTCGTACTAGGTTCAGCGAGCAGATACCATGGAGGACACCATGTTCGCCGATCGCAAGGTGACTGTCATGCTACCCGCGAGGGACCTGGCGCGCGCCCGCGCCTTCTACGAGGGGACCTTCGGCCTCAAGCCCGAGCGGACCGAGGATTATGGCTCGGTTTACATCCTTCGCGGCGGCACGCCGCTGTTTCTCTACGAGACCGAGTTCGCCGGCACCGCCGGGCACACGCTCCTCAGCGTCGACTCGACCGACCTCGCGGCAGATATGAAGGCACTGAGGGCCAAGGGCGTGACGTTCGAGGAGTACGATATGCCCGGCCTGAAGACCGTCGACGGCGTCGCCGGGATGGGACCGGTGAAGAATGCCTGGTTCCGCGACTCCGAGGGCAATATCATTGGGCTGGTTCAGGGGATGTAGCCGACGTCTGGCAGCGGAAGACCAGCACCGGGTCGCCGCCTCGATCGAGGTAATTGAGGCGGATGCCTTCCCCGGTCGGGCCGAAGATCGGCTCCATCGACACGCGCTCCGTGACGCTCTCGCCCTCCCCGGTGCAGGCCAGCGTCGCCGTGAACGTCCCGTCGCCGTTGCCCGCAAGCTCGGTGATATCGCAGCTGTTCTCGCGGCCCTCGAACCGGGTCGCGGAGATGGTGATCGGGAAGCCGTCGCCTTCGCCGCGGCACCAGGCGAGGTTTGCCGCCCAGGTCCCGAAGAGCGGTGCCGTATCCGGCTGCGCGACCGGCGTCGCCGGCGTGACCGGGGCGGTTTCGGCCGGCTGCTCGCTTGCGGTCGTATCCGCGGATGGCGCAGGCGGCTGGTCGCACGCGGCGAGCAGGAGTGGCAGACAGAGGACGAGGAGATTTCGGCGCACGAACGTGCTCCACGGGCTGACGCTTTGCCCGGGAATGCACCAAGCCGCCTTTGGTTGCAAGCCCGTCAGGGGCAGCGGGTCAGCGGCCGGGGCGGCTCCTCGCTGCCGACGACATTGATCACGACATTGCCGTCGTCTGCCGGCGCGAGCCTGACGATCTCGGACGTGGCCACGCCTTCCTGGCCAGCCGGGCAACTGAGAGTCACCGATACGCTGCCGTCGCCGCCATCGATGATGCTGGCGACCTGGCATTGCTGGCCCACCCGGTCGATCTCGGTCGGGCTGACCGAAACGAGCGACGGCCCGCCGACGCCGCAATCGCGCTCGTCGGCGGCCCACTCGCCGGTGAACCGCGAGAGAAGCGCCTCCTCGTTCACGGCGGCGGTGGATATCGGGTCGATCTCCCGGGGCGGGGGTACGGTCGAGTTTTCCTCGTTCTCGTCGTTGCCGAGGCCGGCAAGGTCCTCGAACCCGTTCTGGCCGGTCCCGTTATCCTCGTCCTCCGCGCCGCCGAGATAGGGCGACTTCGCGCTGCGGTCGTCGACCGTGTCGCTCGGCTGCTGCGGGCTGTTCCCGCAGGCGGCAAGCGGCAGCATGAGGACAACGAGGATAGCCGACCTCGATAACGCAGTTGGATCAAACATGAACGAGCAACTCGCAAGGGCGGCGGCCGGTTGCGCAAGACTAGCGATCGGCGAGTGCGGCGAGCAGCGCCTCGATGATCGGCACCTGCCCCTTGAGGATCTTGCGAACGGCATCTTCCGGCGTGAACCAACGTCCCTTGTCCGCTTCGGGAAATGACCGCATCTGCCCGGATCGCGGCGGCCATTCGATCGCGAAGGTGTTCGACCGGAGCGCCGCCGGATCGAAATCGGCTTCGAGAGCGAAGGCTTCGACGATCTTGCCGCTCGGCTGCCGGAACGGTCCCAGCGGCCGCATGTCGCCACGCGGGCGGTATCCCGTCTCCTCCCCGAACTCGCGCAACGCGGCGGCCGCCGGCTCCTCGCCGGGCGCAATCAGGCCCTTGGGGATGGTCCAGGCGCCATCGTCCTTGCGAGCCCAGAAGGGACCGCCCGGATGAACCAGCAGGACTTCGAGCCCGGACCCGCGGGTGCGATAAAGGAGGATGCCGGCCGAACGTTCGGGCATCCTCCATGTCTAGCACGGCCTCGCGGTCAGGCGATGACGACCTCTTCGAGGTAGAGCGCGAAGCCGGTATAGGCGCCGACCTGTGTCTCGATGGCCCAGGCCTGGAAATGCATGCCGTCGCGCTTCATGAAGCCCAGCGAGGTCGCACCGAGCACGACGCCGGTGGGAATGATCGCGGCGCAGCGCGGTTCGTTGCGCTCGTTCCGCTGATTGAACAGCTGCGCGTAGACGGCCGCCGGCTCATCGGCGGTGACGATGGCGAGCACCTCGTCATAGGTGTCGCAAAACACCGTGCCGAGGAACGTCGGGTCGACGAAGGTGTGAGTGGTACCCTGCGCCGGCGGCTGGGCGACCGCGACCGCGGGCGTGAGGGCAAGTGCAAGAGCGAGGAGCGTGCGTTTCATTGACGCCTCCTAGGGAGTGCCGGGGCTTTTCTGGTGAGCGGCTGGTGCTGGTCTCGCCAGGGAGGGGGACGAGACCGGCACCAGGGGGATGTCCGTTTCGGACTGCCCGAGCCGCCTTTGCTAGCAACGAGCCGTGTATTGCCGGGTTCCACGCCGCCCGGCGCGATGCTAGTCGCTTTGCGTTCGGTCCTCCGCGGCCGCCACTGCCGGGCGTCGGCGATGCGCGCATTTCTCGATTTCGAGGCCTCCTCGCTGAGCGACGCGAGCTATCCCATTGAGGTCGGGTGGGTTTTGGAGGACGGGCGGGAGCAGGGCATGCTCATCCGGCCCGCGCCGCAGTGGCAGGACTGGGACCCCGAGGCCGAGGCGATGCACGGCATCTCCCGTGCGATGCTCGAGCAACAGGGCGTTCATCACGAAGAGGTGTGCGGCCGGCTCGTCGAGCTCTTCCGCGATCATCGGGTTTACGCCAGCGCGCCGTCCTGGGACGGGCACTGGCTCTCGATGCTGCTGCGCGCCGCGGGACGCCGGCGGCACCTGATCCGGCTCAGCGGCGACACCGAGGACCTGTTTGCCGAGGCCGCCCGCCAACGGCTCGGGCCGGAGGCCGCCGAGACCGAAGTCGCGGCGATGGTTGCCGCCGCGCGGGCCGTTGCGGACAAGGAGCCGGCGCCCCATCGCGCCCTCGCCGATGCCCGCCGCGAATGGCAAACCTGGAAGCGGATATTGGCGGGGGCAGTCGGGCCATGATGTTCGGTGAACCTCGGGTGACCAAGCACAGGCCGGACCCCGCCGCTCCAAGCTCGGCATTGAGGACGCCATGCGTCACGACATGCTGTTGGCTGCAATCGGAGGCAAGCGCCTCACCTGTCGGCGAACTGGTGAAGCCCGTATCCCCTAGTCAGCGCATCAAGCTGATTAAGCGAGTCCACAAGGGGATGAAGGGGAGCTAGGCTCCCCTCATTTCATTTTGGAGGACTTTCAGAATGCCCACGATAGGGCCAAACACTAAGATTTTATTCTTTGCTCCCGATGGACTGAGTGTCTCGGGCTTGGGAAACAATGTCGCTGTGGTTCTTGGGAGGCCCGATCCAAGTCTAGGTTTTGATCCTGATATTCAGTTAGCGATTGAATTGTCTCCCCTAGAAGCAAAGCGATTTGGGACGCTCCTAATAGAAAAGGCGACCGCTGCTGAAGCCAGATCGTCCTAGGGTTTTCGAACGGTTGGTTTCTTAACGTGGGCACCTGCCGACCCTTGTCCGGTTTTGGCTTCTGCGGCTTTGCGGCTTCGGCGGCGTGTCGAGCATCCGCCGCAGCGTCTCGTTGAACTTGGCTTCGTCGTCTTTGGGGGTGTCTGACATGGCCGATACCGAAACTTGGAAACCGATCCTACACGGTACGATGGACGCGCATGCGCAGGAAATTGGACGTCTGTGCGTCTATTGGAGCGAGCTAGAAATGTACGTCGGATTTTTGCTTGTCGACCTTTTCGACATAGCGGACCCGAC
>CAYRNE010000061.1:0-10903 GCA_964425245.1 uncultured Devosia sp. | reverse complement strand
GGTCTTCGAAAAGTTCGCCGAGGCGGGGTTGCCGCGCGTCCTCACCGTCGGGCGGCTCGACCTCAACACCGAGGGGCTGCTCCTTCTCACCAACGACGGCGGGTTGAAGCGCGTTCTCGAACTGCCCTCGACCGGCTGGCTGCGCCGCTATCGCGTGCGCGCCTTCGGGTCGGTGACGCAGGAAAAGTTGGACGGGCTCAAGGACGGCGTCGAGATCGAGGGCGTGAAATACGGGCCCATCGAGGCGACGCTGGAACGCCGGCAGGGGTCCAACGTCTGGCTGCTCGTCGCGCTGCGCGAGGGCAAGAATCGCGAGGTCAAGAACGTCCTCGCGAACCTCGGCCTGCAGGTCAACCGGCTGATCCGCGTAAGCTATGGCCCGTTCCAGCTCGGCGACCTGCCGCCGGGCGGGATTGAGGTGGTCAGGGCGCGCGTCCTGCGCGACCAGCTCGGCAGGAAGCTGGCCGAGGCCGCAGGCGCCGATTTCGACAGCGAGATGCCCGAGGCCGCCGCCGCAAGCGTCAAGGCAAAGCCGCGCGGCGAACGCTTCCCTCCCGGCCGCCAGGGCCCTCCGCCCAAGGACCGGCACCGGCCCGGCCGTCCGCCACCCCGGCACGACCAGCGCCGGGACGGTCCTCCGGCGCGACCGCCCCGCGGCGAACCACGTCCGCGCCGCATCTTTTTCGACGACGGCCGTCCGCCCGAGGAGTTCGTCGCGCCCGAACCGCGCGGCCGCCGCGAAGAGCGGGACCAGCATCCCAGGCAGGGTGGGCGCGAAGACCGTCCTTCGCGCGGCAAAGCCGCCCGGCCTCCGCGCGGATCGCACAGCGCGCCGGCCGATGCCGACCGGCCGCCGCGCGCGACCTCGCGTCCTGCGGGCGCCGGGCGCCCTGAGCGGATGCCACGCGATGGAGAACCGCGCCGCAAGCCCGGACCATCGCGGCCGGGTGGTCGTCCCGGTGCGCGCCCGCCTCGCCCCGGCGGACCGAGCGCCGGACCATCGCGGCCCGGCGGCCGTCCCGGTGCGCGTCCGCCTCGCCCCGGGGGGGCGAGACCCGGCCCCCGCGGCGGCCCGCGGCCGAAGCCTCCCGGCGGCGGCAGGCCGCCGCGCAAACCGCGAGGCTGAGCCGTGCGGATCATCGCGGGCCGCTTTCGGGGCAAGCACCTGATCGCGCCGCCGGACGACAGCCTCCGGCCGACGGCCGATCGCGTGCGCGAATCGATCTTCGACATCCTCTCGAGCCGGATCGGCGCAAGCTTCGCCGGCCGGCGCGTCCTCGACCTTTTCGCGGGCACCGGCGCCATGGGGCTCGAAGCGCTTTCGCGCGGAGCTGCCGCCGCCGTGTTCGTGGAAACCGCAGCCGACGCGCGCGGCATCATTCGCGATCACATCGATGCCTTTGGCGTGGGCGGTGTGGCGCGGCTCCTCCGCCGCGACGCGACCGCGCTGGGGCAGGCGGGCACCGTGGGCGCGTTCGACCTGGTTTTCCTCGACCCGCCCTATGGGCGGGGCTTGGGCGAGAAGGCGCTTGCCTCGGCGCGTGAGGGCGGGTGGATCGCGCCGGGCGCGGTCATCGTGCTCGAGGAGGGCCGTAACGCGGAACTGGCACTGCCGCCGGGTTTCGACCTCGATGACAGCCGTGAATACGGCGCGGCCGCCGTGCATGTCCTGTCGCTGAGCTAGCGGGTTCGTCCGAACAGCCGCTCGAGGTCGACCTTCCTGAGCTCGACGTAGGTCGGACGGCCGTGGATGCACTGACCCGAATGCGGAGTCGCTTCCATATCGCGGAGCAGCGCGTTCATCTCCTCGATGCGCAGCCGCCGGCCGGCGCGCACCGAACCGTGGCAGGCCATGCGGCCGATGATCGCCTCCAGCCGCTCGCCGAGCGCTGCGGAGGATTCCCATTCGGCGAGGCCGTCGGCGATGTCGCGGATCAGCGTTTCGATCTCGGGCTGACCGAGCAGGGCAGGCGTCTCGCGCACCGCGACGGCGCGCGGCCCGAAGCGCTCGAGCCGCAGACCAAGTCGTTCGAGTTCGGTGGTCGCCTCCTCGAGCAGTGCGCAGTCCTCCTCCGGCAACTCGACCACCGCGGGGATGAGGAGCGCCTGGCTCGGCACAGTTCCCGCCGCCATCTCCGCCTTGAACCGCTCGTAGACGAGACGCTCGTGCGCGGCGTGCTGGTCGACGAGGACCAGGGCCTCCCCGCTTTGTGCGATGATGTAGTTCTCGAAGAGCTGCGCTCGCGCGGCGCCCAGCGGGTACGCTTCTGGCGGCGCCGCGACGGGCTCGGCCGCTTCGTAGCGGGCGCTCGGCTCGGCGAGCCCGGACAGCGCCATCGGCAGCGGCCGGTAGGCCTGCGGCGCCCGCTCTGATGCCGCCCCGCCGGCGAAGGCCGGTTCGCGCTGCGGTTGCGGCTGTCGCAGCGTTTCGAGCAGCGCGTCGGCGAGGGTAGCCGAGGCGCGATAGCCGGCCGCGCCGAGCGCATCCGAAATAGCCCGTATGACGGCGGAGCGCACCGCTCCCGCGTCGCGGAACCGTAGCTCCGCCTTGGCCGGATGCACGTTGACGTCGACCTCCGCCGGATCGATCGAGAGGTAGATAGCGACGGCCGGGAAGCGGTCGCGGAACGTATAGTCGGCATAGGCCGCCCGCACCGCGCTCAGTAGCACCTTGTCGCGGACGGAGCGTCCGTTGACGAAATAGAACTGGCTCAGCGTGTTGGCGCGGGAGTAGGTCGGCAGCCCGGCCAGGCCGGCCACGACGAGGCCATGACGCGAGAGCGCCAGGGGTACGGAATTCCCGGCGAAGTCATCGCCGATCACCTGCGCGAGGCGGCCCGCAAGGCCTCCCTCTCGCGGCTGAGCCGGCCAATTGAGCGTCGCGCGGTCGCTGCCTTCGAGGACGAAGTGAATTTCGGGGCTGGTCATGGCGAGCCGCCGCACCACATCCGTGATCGCCGCCGCCTCGGCGCGGTCGGACTTGAGGAACTTGAGACGGGCAGGTACCGCCGCGAAGAGATCGCGCACCTCGACGATCGTGCCGCGGTTCATGGCATGCGGCAGGGGCCCGGTCTTTCGTCCCTGGTCCACGGTAAGCCGCAGACCACCCGATGCGCCCTCGGACCGTGTGCTGATCGAAAGCCGCGATACGGCGCCGATCGAGGCCAGCGCCTCGCCCCGAAAGCCGAGGCTTCGGATATCATCGAGCGCGTCGCCGAGGAGCTTGCTGGTCGCATGCCGGTCGACCGAGAGCAGCAGGTCGTCGCGGTTCATGCCTTGCCCGTCGTCCTCGACCCGGATGAGGCCTTTGCCCCCGCCGGCCGTAGTTACGACGATGCGCGAGGCGCCGGCGTCGATCGCGTTCTCGATCAGCTCCTTGACGACGCTCGCCGGACGCTCGACCACTTCACCCGCGGCGATGCGGTTGATGAGATCCTGCGGAAGCTGGCGGATGGGCAAGGCGATTCTCCTTGCGGCGAGCCTAGCGCATTCGGCCCGGCCGGCCCAAGCAAAGCTGCTCATGCGGCGAGAGTTGGTGGCGGGCTCGCAGCCCTGCTAGGTAATGCCCATGACATCCTCCCGCCCGACGCCGATGGAGATGGCGCTTGCGCTTGCCGAGGAGGCCGCCGCGAACGACGAGTCGCCCGTGGGGGCAGTGATCGTTTGCGACGGCGGGATCATCGCATCGGAGCGCAACCGCATGCGCGAGCTCAACGATCCGACCGCCCATGCCGAAATGCTGGCGATCCGCCGGGCGCTCGCGGTGCGCGGCACCGGACGGCTCGATGGCTGCGATCTCTACGTGACGCTCGAGCCATGCGCCATGTGCGCGGGCGCCATCGCGCACGTCCGCATTCGGCGCGTCACCTACGCCGCCGAGGACCCCAAAGCGGGCGCGGTGGATAATGGCGTGCGGCTGTTCCAGAGCCCCAATTGCCACCACCGGCCGGAGGTTGTTTCCGGAATTGGAGAAACGCGGGCCTCGGCCCTGCTGCGCGGGTTTTTCGCGAAGCTTCGCTGATCAGCCGCCGCCGGCGCGCGTCGTGCCGCCGCCCGCGAGGAAGGCCTCGATCTTGCGGCTGAGCTGGCGCTTGAAGTTGTCCTTGTCCTCTTCGACATGCGAGATGATCTCGCGCACGCGCCAGAACTCGAGCGCGCCGAAGGCGCCGAGGTGCGGGCGCACGTAGATGTCGGGCGGATAGGCCGCCATCATGTGCGCCGTCAGCGAATGCATCATGATCTGCGCCGAGCCGAACCAGACGTCGATGATGTTATGGCTGGTTTTGTCGATCACCTCCGACGGGTCACCGTTCACGTCGATGCCGACGAGGATGTCGGAATCGGCGGCCTGGTCCAGCGGCAGAGGATTGACGACGCCGCCGTCGACGAGGAGATGGCTCGCAAACGGTACCGGCTTGAACAGGCTCGGGATGGCGATCGATCCGGCGATCGCCTGCCGCAGCGGTCCCTCGCTGAACACCGCCTGGTGCCAGGACTGGAAGTCTGTCGCGACGACGTAGAAGGGGACCTTCAGGTCCTTGAACTCGAGGGGGAAATTGTCCGGAAGAAAGGCATCGACGACGCGCTCGGCATCGAGCTGCACGCTGAAGCCCTTCTGAAGGAAATTGCCGAGGTTGCGGACCTGGGCGCCCCAGAGCCGGCCCGCGATGATGCGCATCGTGCCGAGCACCTCGAAGGAGTGGTCGCGCAGTTCCGCCCCGGTCATGCCGTTGGCCCAGCCTGAGCCGATCAGCGCGCCGATCGAGGTGCCGGAGATGACGGACGGCTTGAGCCCGAGCTCGTCCATGGCCTCGATATAGGGGATGTGCGTCAGCCCGCGCGCGGAGCCGCCGCCGAGTGCGACGCCGATCCGCGGCGAGGCGTGCGAATCGGCGACGATGGCAGGTTCGTCGGGAACCTCACCGTTAAGCCTTCTGACGATTTCCTGTCCCCGCTGAACGATGGGTACAGGCTCGTCGCTGCCAGTGGTCGGCGCGTTTGTCACAATGGAAAGATAGGCTAGGCTTGCGACGTTTATAAGTCGTTCAGGCCGTTTCCCGTTCCAGCGCCCGCCAGCCGATATCCCGGCGACAGAAGCCCTCCGGCCAGTCGATCCTGTCGATCGCGGCATAGGCGCGCGCCCGCGCTTCGGCCACGGTTTGTCCGAGCGCCGTCACGTTCAGGACCCGTCCGCCGTTGGCGACCAGTTCCCCGTCCCGCCTTGCCGTGCCGGCGTGAAAGATCTGGAGGACGTCGCTGTCCTGGCCTCCGGCACCGCGGATGGCGGAGCCCGTCGGCACGCTCACCGGGTATCCGCGCGTCGCAAGGACAACCGTGAGCGCCACCTCCTCACGCCACTCGGGCTTGATGCCCGCAAGGTTGCCGCGCGCCGTCGCCTCGAGCAGGTCGAGGATATCGGACTTGAGCCGCAGCATCATCACCTGGCACTCGGGATCGCCGAACCGCACGTTGTGTTCGATGAGCTTGGGACCCTCGGCGGTGACCATGATGCCGGCAAAGAGCACGCCCGAGAACGGCGTCCCGCGCTCGCGCATGCGGCGCACCGTCGGCTCGATGATTTCGCGGCGGGTGCGTTCCATCATCGCGTCGGTCATGACGGGCGCGGGGGAATAGGCGCCCATGCCGCCCGTATTGGGGCCGCGGTCGCCGTCCCAGACGCGCTTATGGTCCTGCGCGCTCGCCAGCATGATGATGTTCGTGCCGTCGCAGAGCGCGAAGACGCTCGCTTCCTCGCCGGTGAGCATTTCCTCGATGACGACGGTAGAGCCCGACGGCCCGAAGGCGCCGGAGAAGCAGTCGCGGACCGCATCCTCGGCTTCGGGCAGCGTCTCGCAGACGGTAACGCCCTTGCCGGCGGCAAGGCCGTCCGCCTTGACGACGATCGGGGCGCCTTCTGCCCTAAGATGGGCAAGCGCCGCCGCTTCGTCGTTGAAGGCCGCGGCGCGGGCGGTCGGAATGCCGGCTTCGGCGCAGATCGTCTTGGTGAAGTTCTTTGAACCCTCGAGCTGGGCGGCTGCGCGACTGGGGCCGAAGCAAAGCAGACCCGCGGCGCGAACGTCGTCGGCAAGTCCCGCGACCGCTGGTGCGTCCGGACCGATGACGACCAGATCGATGCGCTCGCGCCTGGCGAAATCGACGATCGCCGCGTGATCGGTCATGTCGATCGTGACATTGGTGGCGATCTCGGCGGTGCCGCCGTTGCCCGGCGCGACCCACAGCCGCTCCAGCCGCGGCGATTTCGCAATGGCCCAGGCGAGGGCGTGCTCGCGGCCGCCCGATCCGATCACCAATACGCGCATCGATTCGTCTCCCGCTCGCTGCGGAGGACCCGCATAGCACGGGCCGGCCGCGACCCGCCACCCTTGACGGGCCGCGTCCCGAGGGCGCAGGACGGGGCGTGTCCCAGATCCTGACCAATGCCGCCGAATACACCGTCTCGGAGCTCGCTCAGGCGGTGCGCCGCGCCGTCGAGGACGAGTTCGGCAATGTCCGCGTGCGCGGGGAAATCTCGGGCTTCCGCGGTCCGCATACGTCGGGGCACTGCTATTTCACGCTCAAGGACGAGAACGCGACAATCGAGGCCGTGATCTGGAAGACGGCCTGGCCGCGCCTCTTGTTCAAGCCGCAGGAGGGGCTGGAAGTCGTCGCCACGGGGCGGCTGACGACATTCCCCAAGTCTTCGAAATATCAGATCGTCATCGAACAGCTGCAGCCGGCGGGGGTCGGCGCCCTCATGGCGCTGCTGGAGGAGCGGCGCAGGAAGCTTGCGGCGGAGGGCCTCTTCGCCAAGGAGCGCAAGCGCCCGCTACCCTATCTGCCGGACGTCATCGGCGTCGTCACCTCGCCAACCGGCGCCGTGATCCGCGACATCCTGCACCGGCTCAACGACCGCTTCCCGCGCCGCGTCCTCGTCTGGCCCGTGCGGGTCCAGGGCGAAACGAGCGCCGCGGAGCTCGTGAACGCGATCCGCGGCTTCAATGCGCTGCCCGAGGCGGGGCCGATTCCACGGCCCGACCTCCTGATCGTCGCGCGCGGCGGCGGTTCGATCGAGGACCTGTGGAGCTTCAACGAGGAATCCGTGGTCCGCGCCGTGGTCGCCAGCCAGATCCCCGTCATTTCGGCCGTCGGCCACGAGACCGACACGACGCTCATCGATTATGCTGCCGACCTGCGGGTACCGACGCCAACGGCGGCGGCCGAAGCCGCGGTTCCCGTGCGCAGCGAGCTCATCGCCTATGTGGACGATCTCGGCCAGCGTGCGCGCAACAGCCTGAGGCGCAACCTCGGCAACGACACCAACCGCCTGCGCGCCGCCGCCGCCAACCTGCCGCGCCCGCTCGATCTGCTCGCCTCCGCCGGCCAGCGGCTCGACCTCGCGGCCTCGGGCCTTTTCGCCGCGCTGCGCCATGCCGCGCAAACCAAATCCGTGGCCTTCCACCGGCTGGAGCCGCGGCTGACGCCGAACCTGCTCATGCGCCGCTGCGCCGATCTCGTAGCCCGCCTGCGTGACCTCGGCCGCCAGCGCGATTCTGCCGCCCACCGCACGCTGGAACGCCGCCGCGCCGCCGTCGCCACCGCCGCTGCGCGGCTCTCGCCCGGAACGCTGCAGGCCGAGATCAGGCATGCCCGCATGCGCCTCGCGCCCTGCGCCGAGCGCCTGTCGCCTGCGCTGGCGCGTACGCTTGCGGATCGCCGCCAGCGCCTCGCCAATCTCGGCCAGCTGCTCGAATCCTATAGCTACGAGCGCGTCCTCGATCGGGGCTTCGCCGTCGTGCTCAACGATGCCGGCGACATCGTGCGCGGCCCGGCCCAGGTGAAGCCCGGCGAGCCGCTCACCGTGCAGCTCGCCGAGGGCGATCTGGGCGTCTCGGTTTCCGGTGCCCCGGCGCGCCGCCGCCGCAAGTCCCGCACGCCACCTGCGGACACCGGTCAGGAGAGCCTGTTCTAGGCTCCCCGATCAGCATTTGCCTCGCGGTCGATCTCGCCTATATCTCTGACCGAACGGATGCTTGAGATGAACATATTCGACAAGGGATTTTCCTCCTCGGAGGCGCAGATCCGTTATCTCGACGGGGATTACGTCGTGGTGCGGCCCGGCGCCTTCGTGCGCTGTGCCATCACCGGCAAGCCGATCCCCATCGACGAGCTGAGCTACTGGAACGTCGATCGCCAGGAGGCCTATGTCGACGCGCAGGCGGCACACGAGGCCTATCTCCGCTACGGCCTCGGCCGGGCTTAGGTGCCGAGGCTCCTCGTCATCTCCAACGGCATCGGCGAGGATTCGATCGGCGCCGAGATCGTGAAGCGGCTGCCCCGGACCCTCGTTGCGGATGCTTATCCCACACTCGGCGAAGGCCGGGCCTATGAGGGCGTCTGCCCGGTCGTGGGGCCCCGCGCGCGTCTCGCGAGCGAGGGGTCGCGGGTCGACCGGGGCACGCTCGCGCGTGACGTCGCCGCTGGCGGCCTCGCCACCATCCCGCCGGCGCTTACATTCCTGCGCAAGGCGCGCTCGGCCTACGACCGGTTTCTCGTTGTCGGCGATTTCATCGGCGTCGGCGCCTGCTGGCTTTCGGGCATCCGCAACGTCGTCTATCTCGATGTCTACAAAACGGGGTATGGCCGGGTCTATTCGCCCATCGAGCGCATGGTCATTCGCAGCGCCTGCCGCACCGTGTTCACGCGCAGCCCGCGTCTCGCCCTCCAGCTCACGAAGGCCGGAGTGGACGCCCGGGCCGCGGGCAATGTCATGATGGATACGATCCCCGTGGGAGATTACGATGCGGCGCGCCGCCGGCTTCGGCTCGTCGCAATCACTTTGCTGCCGGGAAGCCGCGACGCGACGGCAGCCAATTTCGCCCTGCAGATCGATGCGATCGCGCGGCTGCCCGAGAGCCTCAGACCCGATATTTTCGTTGCGGTTGCCGACGGGATCGAGCCTGAGGTCCTCGCGAAATCGGCGGGGCTTTTCGCCCACCCGCCGACGACAAACGAAACATCGGACCTCGGTCGGCTGAGTGGCAGGGGTCTGCATGTGCATCTCGCGCGGGGCGCGCTGCGGCCGCTGGTCGAGGCCTCGGACGTGGTGCTGTCGCAGGCGGGAACCGCGACCATACAGGCGCTGGGAATGGGCAGGCCGGTCGTGACCTTTGTGCGCGACACGGATCGCCGGAAACGCTTCCGCGAGGAAGCGCTCCTCTTCGGCGACGCCCGTCAGACCGTTCCGGCAGATGCCGCGGCCCTGGCCGAGGTCACGGCCCGGCTTCTCGCCGACCGGGCCGACCGGACCCGTCGCGGCGAGATCGGAGTCGAGCGCATCGGCGCGCCGGGGGTGATCGGCGAAATCATCGCCGCTCTTGGAGCGGCGGCGCCGCAGCCCGCCGCGACGGCTTCTCCGTGAGCGCGAGTGCCCGCTGATAGCAGTCGTCGAGCCGCTGCTTGAGGAGCGCCACGGCTTCTTCGTCGCTCATCGTCTCGTCGACGAGGATGTGGTCGGCGCCGACGACGGCAACCCGCGAGAACGGATGATTGATCTGCATCTCGTCCCAGATCCTGTGGAAGATCGTGCGGTTGGTGCTCGCGACCGCCACCGGGACGATGGGGCGGCCGGAGAGCCGCGCGAGGCGGATGACGCCACGCGACACCCTGCGGCCACGGATCGGCGGGACGTCCGCGGTCATCAGTACCGAAAGGCCGCTCTCCAGCGCTCTCAGAACCTCGCGCGAGCCGGCGACGGCGCGCGTGCCGTCGCGCTGCCGCTCGGTCATGCCCGTGCCGTAGATGACCTTGCCCCAGCGCGCGATCGCTGCGGCGCCCATCCTTCCGTCGGGATGCGGGGAGACCAGGGCGCGCGCCCGCTCGTAGTCGGGAACCGGGTAGCCGATCGCGACCATGTTCGCGTGCCAGATGACGTAGAGTACCGGATGCGCGGCCAGCACGCGCTCGTTGTAATCGGGCGGATGAAACTCGACGGTGCTCGTCCGCATCGCGAACTGCACATAGCCGCCGAGGATGTGGCGCCCGACGAAATTGCGGAACCAGGGCGCGTCATACCACTTCGCGCGTTCGGCTCCCTTGCCCTTCACGCCTCGTTCCCTGGATCGAGGAGGCGGTGGAGATGCACGACGAAGTAGCGCATCTCGGCGTTGTCGACCGTCTGCTGGGCCTTCTGCTTCCAGACGTCGTAGGCGGCCTTGTAGTTGGGATAGATGCCGACGATCTCGATGCTGCTCGGATCCTTGAAAACGACATCATCGAACCGCTCCATTTCACCGCCGATGACGAGATGGAGGAGCTGCCTGTTGGGGACGGTTGCCGGCGTTTTCACGGTGCATCTGCCTCGCGATGGGACTGCTGCTGCGGCTGCGGACAGCCATAAACCCTGACCAGAGCCGCGTGGATGACGGGTTTTAGCGACACCTCGGCGAGCGCTGCAAGCGCTCCATGCCGGGTCTCCGCGCGGTTGAAGCGCAGCGGTCCGGCGCAGACGTCGCTGAACTCGATCCCTGCTTCGGCGAGGATGATGGCCGCCGCGGCGATGTCCCAGTCCTGCGAGCCGCGGCGCGCGACCGCCGCATCGAGCTTGCCGGTCGCAACCTGCATCAGGCGGTAGGCGAGGGACGGGTAGGCGCCGCCCCGCACATAGTCGAGCCCTGCCGCCTGCAACTCCTGGTGCACGGCGCCGGGGGCGGGAATGCGCGGTCCCCTGCGGTCGGGGAACGGCCGGCGCCGCAATGGTTCGCCATTGAGCCGCGCGCCGCCGCCGAGCGAGGCCTCGTACATTTCGTCCCGGGCAGGGGCGTAGATGACGCCCGCGATCGGCATGCCGTTCTCGACCACCGCCAGCGACACGGTCCAGCTGTCTTCGCCGCGGATGAAGCCGCGC
>CAYRNE010000060.1:0-10912 GCA_964425245.1 uncultured Devosia sp. | reverse complement strand
CAACGGTCGTTGCGGCTTCGGGCGGCTCGACCAATGCGGCCCTCCACCTGCCGGCCATGGCGCACGAGGCGGGCATCGAGTTCGATCTGTTCGACGTCGCCGAGATCTTCAGGCGCACGCCCTACATTGCCGACCTGAAGCCGGGCGGGAAGTACGTCGCCAAGGACATGTTCGAGGCCGGCGGCATACCGATGCTGATGAAGACCCTGCTCGACGCAGGCTTCCTGCATGGCGAGTGCCTGACCGTGACCGGCAGGACCATCGCCGAGAACCTCGAAAAGGTGCAGTGGAACGACGGGCAGGACGTGGTCTATCCCGCGACCAATCCCATCACACCGACCGGCGGCGTCGTCGGCCTCAGGGGCAACCTCGCCCCGGACGGCGCCATCGTGAAGGTCGCCGGCCTGAAGAACCTCCGGTTCACGGGTCCTGCACGTTGCTTTGATCGCGAAGAGGATTGCTTCAATGCGGTCACAAACAAGCAGTATCAGGAAGGCGAAGTGCTCGTCATCCGCTATGAGGGACCGCGCGGCGGCCCCGGGATGCGAGAGATGCTGGCCACAACGGCGGCGCTCTACGGCCAGGGCATGGGCGACAAGGTAGCGCTCATCACCGATGGCCGCTTTTCGGGGGCAACACGCGGCTTCTGCGTCGGCCATGTCGGCCCGGAGGCAGCAGTCGGCGGCCCCATCGCCCTGCTTCAGGATGGGGACATGATCACCCTCGACGCGGTCGAGGGCGTGCTCTCCGTCGACCTTACGGAAGAGGAACTCGCGCGCCGGAAGGCCCGTTGGACGCCGCGCGAGGCGGAATTCGGTTCCGGGGCCATTTGGAAGTACGCCCAGCAGGTCGGGCCAGCGCGCTACGGTGCGCTCACCCATCCCGGCGCGAAGGGCGAGAAGGAGTGTTATGCGGATATTTAGGGCGCTTGCCCTGGTTTCCGTGGTGGCCGGTCCGGCGCTGATCCTGAGCCTTGGGGCGCAGCCGGCTCTGGCGCAGGCCGACAATCTTGTCTCCGGCGATACGGCTGTCGATGCCGCGCTCAACATGGCGAACATCCTCGACGGAGCCGGCGGCGGCGTTTCCAGCGACGCACTTCTCGCCGCCCTTCAGGATGCGGCCGCGGCGGGCGAGCCGATGGCCATGTGGCAACTGGGCCTCATGTACGAAAGCGGCGAGGGGGTGGAGAAGGACCCCGTCAAGGCGTTCGGTTACTTCAGCCAGATCGCCAATGAGCATGCCGACGCGGCGCCGCGCGGTGTCGAGGCCGATATCGTCGCCCAGTCCTTCGTCAAGGTCGGCGAATACTACCGGCAGGGCGTGCCGGAAGCGGGAATCCCGAAGGACGAGGACCGCTCCAACCGGCTGATGATGCACGCCGCTTCATACTTCGGCGATGCCGATGCGCAGTACCGCGTCGGCAAGATGTATCTCGAGGACGAGGAGCTCGGCGCCAATCCCTTGCAGAGTGCGCGCTGGCTGTCGCTCGCGGCCCGGAAGGGGCACGCCGGGGCCCAGGCCCAGCTCGGCAAGATGCTCTTCAACGGCGAAGGGATCGAGGCCAACCCGATCGAAGGCCTGATGTGGCTGACGGTCGCGAGCCGCCGCGCCGCCGATACCCCCGACGAGGCCTGGATTCAGCAGATACTCAACGATGCGATGTCGGTTGCGACGCCCGAGCAGCGCAGTCAGGCGACCGATCTTGCCGACACGCTCGGCCCGCAGTTCGGCGGCCTGGCCGAACTCTGACTCGTAACTGATCAGCATGAGCGCCGCCGCTCGAAGGCCGCGAACGCGGCGACCCGCGGTAGCGGTCTTCCATCCGTTCCACCGTTCCGGTTTAGGCGAGATCGGGTACGCGGGCGCTCACAGGGCGAAGGTTCCGACCACCGGCACGTGGTCGCTCGGGCGTTCGCCACCACGCACCTCCGCATGGACGACGACGTCTTCCAGCCTGTCGGCCATCTGCGGCGAGAGCAACAGGTGGTCGATGCGGATACCCTCCTTGCGCTCCCAGCCGAAGGTCTTGAAATCCCAGAACGTATAGCTCGGCTCCAGCGTCACGGCGCGCACCGCGTCTGTCATGCCGAGATTTGCGAGGGTGCGGAAGCGCGCGAGGCTCTCGGGCCGGAAGAGGGCGTCGTTCACCCATTTTTCGGGAAACGTGGCATCGAGATGCTCGGGGATGATGTTGAAGTCGCCGAGGAGCACGAACGGTTCCTCCAGCGCCAGCCGCCCCTCGACGAAGCGGATCAGCCGGTCCATCCAGCTGAGCTTATAGGGAAATTTCTCGCTTTTGACCGGATTGCCGTTGGGCAGGTAGATGCAGCAGACGCGCACGACGCCGGTCTCGACCGAAAACACGCCCTCGATCAGCCGCGCCTGTTCGTCGCCGTCGTCCCCCGGCAGGCCGCGATGGACCTCATCGAAGCGGTATTTGGACAGCAGGGCGACCCCGTTCCAGCTCTTCTGGCCGAACGTCTCGACGTTGTAGCCCATCGCCTCGATCTCGAGCCGCGGGAAATCCTCGTCGACGATCTTGATCTCCTGGAGGGCGACGATGTCGGGACTGTGCTTTTCGAGCCAGCCCATCAGCACGCCCTGCCGCGCCTTGACCCCGTTGATGTTCCAGGTGGCGATGCGCATGGACAGCCTCAGATGCCGTAAATCGCGTTCTGCACGTTGCGCGGATGGGCGCCGCGATTGCCCTCCAGCGCGGTGTTCGTCATGACGAGAGCGGTAATCCCATGGGTGAAATCGACGAACCAGTCGTGCCCATAGACGCCGCCCCAGCGGATCGAGCCGGGAGACTGTGGCCGGCCGGCCGCTCCGGGATCGGCGATCACGGCGCCGAGAAAGCCGAAGCGGAATCCCGGCTCCATGCCGGGAACGTCGCCGATCTGGTTCTGGATCGCGAGCGCCACGGAGTCGTGCTTGAGGATCGGGGTGCCGCGGTTCCGGATGGCTTCGAGGAAGGCGAAAATGTCGTCGGCGCTGCCGACCGCGCCACCCCCGCCGGACTGGAAGGCCCGCCCATTGAAGATGCGGCCCGGCGAGAACTGGATATCGCGATCGGGCGCCGGGACGACATCCGGGTCGCGCATGCGGCGCGGCGCGGGCGTATCGTCGGCGTAGGGCACGGCGAGCCGCGCCGGGTCGGCGGGCGGATGAAACCCGGTGTCCTTCATGCCCAGCGGGCCGGTGATGAAATGCTCGACCGCCTGTTCGAGCCGCGTGCCGTGGATGCTCTCGATCACGGCGCCGAGAACATCGATGCTCACGCCGTACATCCAGCGCGTCCCTGGCTCGAAGGCCAGCGGAATGCGTTCGGCATAGCGGGTGAAGTTCTCTTCGAGGCTCAGATCGGTCGCCTGCATGCCGCCCGTGATCTCCGGATCGCCATGGAAGTCGTAGCCGAGCCCGGACGTGTGCGTGAGGAGGTGCCGGATTGTGATCTTCGGCTCCCGCCCTTCGAGCTTGGGCCGGAACCAGGGCAGGTGGTCGGACACCGCGTTGTCGAGCCCGATGAGCCCCCGATCCATCATCGCAAGAGCCGTGGCGGCGACAATGGGCTTGGTGACCGAAGCAAGGCGGAACACCGCGTCGGGCACCATCGGCGTACCCGCCTCGCGGTCCAGATAGCCGTGGGCCTTGCGGTAGAGGATATCGCCGTCGCGCGCCACGATCGTCACCGCGCCGACGACTTTCCCCGAAGCGATGGAGCTTTCGACCGCCCGGTCGAGCCGATCGGTCAGGTCCATGGACTCAGACGACCGAGAAGCTGGTGCCACAACCGCAACCGGCCACCGCATTGGGGTTGCGGATCTGGAAGGACTGGCCGATCAGGTCGTCGACGTAGTCGATCTCCGCGCCGCCCATGAATTCGAGGCTGAGCGAATCAATCAGGACCGTGGCGTCGTCCTTGCTGAGCACGAGATCATCCGGCCCGGGTGCTTCCTTCACGATGTTGTACTCGTACTGGAAGCCCGAACAGCCGCCGCCGGCGACCGCGATGCGGAGCACCGTTCCCGGGCCCTGTTTGGCGAGGATGCGGCCGATGCGCCGGGCCGCCCGGTCTGTCAAAACGACATCCTTCGATGCTAGAGAGCCGTCGTTCATCGCTGTCTTCATGCCAAGGGCGCCGCGATGCGGCGCATCACGGTTAACTTAAGAACCTGCGGCGCAATTGAAAAGGGCAGGGAATGGGTGAGCTTGCGCCATATGCTTCCGATCCCCGCCGCAGCCGCGGGCGGCTCTACGGCGCGAGCGACAGCCCGACGCGCTCCGAATTCCAGCGTGACCGCGATCGCATCATCCATTCGACCGCGTTCCGGCGCCTGCAGTACAAGACCCAGGTCTTCCTGCACCACGAAGGCCAGCACTTCCGCACGCGGCTGACCCACACGCTGGAAGTGAGCCAGATGGCGCGCTCGATCGCCCGCGCGCTGCGCCTCAACGAGGACCTCGCCGAAGCGGTCGCGCTCGCCCATGACCTCGGGCACCCTCCCTTCGGGCATGCGGGCGAGCGGGCACTCAACGAGCGGATGGCGGCTTACGGCGGGTTCGACCACAACATGCAGGCAATTCGCGTCGTCACCCGGCTCGAGAACCGCTACGCCGAGCACGACGGCATCAACCTGACCTGGGAATCGCTCGAAGGCATCCTCAAGCACAACGGTCCCCTGCTCGGCGCCGACGGCCGGCCGGCGGGCCGCTATGCGGAATCCGGCCTTCCCGCCGGGTGGGACGACATTCCGGCGCCGGCCGACCTCGCGCTTCGGACTTACGCGAGCCTCGAAGCCCAGTGCGCGGCAATCGCCGACGACATCGCCTACGACGCGCACGACATCGACGACGCACTCCGGGCGGAATTGCTCAGGATCGACGATCTCGTGGACGTGCCGCTCGTCGGGGAGCCCGTGCGAGAGGTCCTTGCCCGCTGGCCCGATATTGAGCGGAGCCGGCAGGCCCACGAGGTGCAGCGTCGCCTGATCACCCGCATGATCGAGGATGTCATCGCATCGAGCGCCGCTGCAATTGCCGATGCCTCTCCGGCCTCGGTGGAGGACGTGCGGCGGGCAGGCCGGCCGTTGATCCGGTTTTCGGCGCATACGGCCGCCGCGGAGCAGGGGCTCAAGACAATGCTTTTCGATCGGGTTTACCGGCATGAGGCCGTGATGGCGCCGGTGCGGCGCAGCCAGGAGGTGATCCACGATCTCTTCCATCACTATCTGGACGCGGGCGACCTGCCGGGGCGCTGGGCGGTGCAGGCGGAGGCGGCCGGTTCGGAGACCGAGCGGGCACGGATCATTTGCGACTTTATCGCCGGCATGACGGATCCCTACGCGCTCGAGCAGCACGCCCGGCTGTTTGACGCCCGGAAAGACTTGCGTTAGGGGCTCCGTCCTTCCCTGAACGACGCGGTGCCCGCGACGAGAACCCCGATGGACGTCTTTGCCATTTTTGCCGAACGCGTGTCGGCCGCGCTCAGCGCGCAGTTTCCTGACGTTCCGGCTGAGGTCCTCGAGCGCATCGTGGTCGAGCCGCCGCGCGACCCCGGACACGGCGATCTCTCGACCAACGCCGCGATGGTCGCGGCCAAGTCTCTCGGACGGAACCCGCGCGAGATCGCCACGGCGCTGGCCGTGCATTTCAGGGCCGATCCGGACGTTCTGTCGGTCGAGCCCGCGGGACCGGGCTTTCTCAACTTCAGGCTCGCGGACCGGCTTTGGTTCGAGGCGCTGCGGGCGGCCCGGCGCGAGGCCGACGGATTCGGCCGATCCGACATCGGGCGGGGCGAGCCCGTCAATGTCGAATACGTATCGGCCAATCCGACCGGGCCGATGCATGTCGGGCATACGCGCGGCGCGGTTTTCGGCGATGCGCTTGCCTCGCTGATGGCCTTTTCGGGCTACGAGGTCACGCGCGAGTACTACATCAACGATGCAGGCAGCCAGATCGACACGCTGGCCCGGTCGGCCTTCCTGCGGTACCGCGAGGCGCTCGGAGAGGAAGTCGAGATCCCACGGGGGCTTTATCCGGGCGACTACCTGGTTCCGGTCGGGAAGGCGCTGGCAGACGCGTTCGGCGATACCCTGCGCGCCAAATCGGAGGACGAGTGGCTGCCGATCGTCAAGGAGCGGGTGCTCGAGGCGATGATGGCGCTCATCAAAGCCGATCTCGGCAAGCTCAACATCCACCACGACGTGTTCTTCTCGGAGCGGACGCTGCATGGGACGCAGGGCGACATTGCCGCGACCCTTTCCTGGCTGCGCGAGCAGGGGATGGTGTACGAGGGCCGGCTGGAGCCGCCCAAGGGCAAGACGCCCGAGGATTGGGAAGACCGCGAGCAGACCCTGTTTCGGGCTACGGACTGGGGCGACGACATTGATCGGCCGCTGATCAAGTCCGACGGAAGCTATACCTATTTCGCCGCGGACATCGCGTATCACCGGAACAAATACCTGCGCGGATTCAAGCACATGGTGAACGTGCTCGGCGCCGATCACTCGGGCTATGTGAAGCGGCTGCAGGCGGCGGTGAAGGCGGTCTCGCACGGCGAGGCCGAGATCGACGTGCGCATCTGCCAGCTCGTGCGGCTCATTAAAGGCGGCGAGCCGTTCAAGATGAGCAAGAGGGCGGGGGACCTGGTTACCGTGGCCGACGTCGTCGAGGAGGTCGGCTCCGACGCGACACGCTTCATGCTGCTCTACCGCCGGAACGACGCGGCGATGGACTTCGATTTCGACCTCGTCAAGGAACAAACGCGCGACAATCCGGTGTTCTACGTGCAGTACGCCCATGCCCGGGCCTGTTCCGTGTTCCGGGTCGCGGAGCGCGACATGCCGGGCGTCGAGATCTCCGCGGCGGCGCTGGACGCCGCCGAGGTCGAGCAGCTGTCCTCCGCGGCCGAGCTCGAACTTATCCGTACCGTTGCGCAGTGGCCGCGGGTCGTCCGGGCCGCGGCCGAAAACCACGAGCCGCACCGCATCGCTTTCTATCTCTACGAGCTTGCCGGCGCGTTCCACGGCTTCTGGGCGCGCGGCAAGGAGGACGTCGGCTTACGGTTTGTTAACGCTGACAACGTGACACTAACGCAGGCGCGACTCGCGCTCGTCGACGGCGTCCGGCAGGTTTTGGTCAATGGGCTCAGAATATTGGGAGTGTCGGCGCCAGTTGAGCTTTCATAATTCGGGCGCATTGGTGTGGTGACTGGCACGCTATCCTCGGGGGTATTCTCGGCGGAGAACGGTAACGTTAGGGGCGCGGCGTCTCACGCCAGCGAAACCGCAGCAGATGTCTGACAGCAAAGAGAAGTCCGACGACCTGATCGCCGAGTTGGCGAGGCTGATGGCCAGCAACGCCCAGGGGTCGGAGCCGGGAGCCAAACCTACCGTCATAAAGTTGCCGCCGCTGAGCGAGGCCAGCATCCCGTCTCCCGGGCCCGTCCGAATTCCGGGCATGGACGCCCCGAAGACCGGCGGAGTCGAAGCGCGGCCGGCGCCTGCC
Source organism: uncultured Devosia sp. (assembly GCA_964425245.1). GTDB lineage: Bacteria > Pseudomonadota > Alphaproteobacteria > Rhizobiales > Devosiaceae > Devosia_A. The sequence continues at coordinate 3,403 of CAYRNE010000060.1, read as the reverse complement.
GCCGCAGCGGTGCCGACAGTGCGAATCCCGGGAATGGAGCGGCCGGCGGGCATCGCCGATCCCGCGCCGGTGCCGACACAGGCTCCGCGACCTGCCTCGCAGGTTGATTTCGGCAAGCCTCCGGTGGCGCCGTCACCCGTCAGATCAGAGCCGCTTGCCAACTGGCACTCTCATTCCTTGCCTTCGGCCGTGCAGCCGGCCGCGCCGGCCAGGCCCGCCGAAATCCCGACGCCACTTGAGGCCGGGCCGGCCGCGCTCGCCCGTACGGGCGCGGGGCATTCACCTGGGCCGGCCGCACCGGAGGCTGCCCCCGCGGTTCCGGTGAACCAGAAGCCGGAAGAGACGGAAACGGTGGAATCGGAGGCGGTCAGCTTCGATTTCGGCTTCAGCAACGCCTCCTCGCACAACGGCGAAGACGGTCATGACGGGCCAGCCGCCGACCCGATAGCGGACCTGATTGCAGCCGAGCTCGATGCGGTGGAGGTCGCGTCCGCGTCCGCGCCGACGCCAATGCCGGTCAGTCCTGCTCCCATGGCCCTCAAGCCCGCACAGGCAGTCCCCCAAAGGCCGGCCGCGGTGGCCGTTCCGCTCAAGCCGGTCAGCGTTACGCCCCGGCCCGCCGAGAGCGACCGATTCGCGGTCGCGCCCGTCTTCGGGGAAGGGGCCGGGCGCGTCGAGCCGCAGGTCAAGCCGCCGGCGCAGCCGGTATCCTCTGCCGTTGCGATGAGCCCGCGGCAGCGCGAGGAACTCGATCCGATCGACGAGATCGAGGACCTCATCGGGCAGGCCGTCCGGGTCGACCTGAGCGGACCGGAGAAGGGGCATCCGGAAAAGCCCGCACCGGTCGTTCCGCCGCTGAGCACGGGATTTGCGCCCCGGCGTGCCGGCATCAAGGACGGCGCCAACCGGGCCACGTCGCCCGAGGATGCCATCCTCGCCGCCGCTGCCGCTTCGGGAGCCGAGGTAGGGCGCATCGAGGCTCCCGAGCCTGACAGCCGCCCTTACAAGCGCATGAAGGTTAAGCCGCCGAAAACCAGCGTCGTGCCGAGCGGTGCGCGCCAGTACGTCGGCATCGCGGTGGCCGGCACGCTGCTGCTTGCCTCCGGGTTCGGCCTTTACTGGGTTCTCGGCATGGGCGCCAACAGCGATCCTTCGACTGCGCCGGTCCTGACCGCCGATGCGGCGCCGGCGAAGGTGGAGCCGACGGTGACGCCGACGACGCCCGAGCAGCCGTCCGGTGCCGTCGTCTTCAACGAGCTCGATACCGCCACGGCAGAGCCCGAGACCATCGAGACCCTGGTGTCGCGCGACGAGACGGCGGGCGAATCCCCGACGGAAGTGGCACGCGCCGTGACCCCGGTCGTCGAGCAGCCGATCGAAACCGGCCTTGCCAACCGCAAGGTGCGCACGGTCACCGTGCGTCCCGACGGCACGATCGTGGCGGCCGACGACGCCGTCGCCGGAAGCGAGGCGCTGCCGGTCGAGCGGCCCAACGTGCCCGAGATCGCCGGCGCGGAGCTGGAACCCTCCGAACTGCTCACCGCCGCCGTTGCCGAGTCGGAAGCAGGCGGCGGGACGATTCCGGCCGTCGCCGTGGAAACGGACCCGCTCGCCGCCCTGGTGGCGGACTCGCGCGAAGCGACGACAACACCGCTCGAAGAGCCGGCGCCCCTCGAGGTTGCCGCTCTCGATCCGCAGGATGCCGTGCAGCCGGTCTTCGACGGCGGCCTCGCCGCCCCCATTCCCATGCCGCGCCCGGCAAACCGGTCGAGCCTCGTGGGCAATGGAAACGCCGGCGCACCGGCGGCGACGGCGTCGCTATCGGCCAACGAGCCTGCTCCCCTGCCGCTCGTTTCGCTGACGGAGAGCCCGGCAACCGCGGCGCCGTCTTCCGGCGGCGCCTATGTGCAACTGGCCTCGTTGCCCTCCGAGCAGGACGCGCAATCGCAGATTCGCGCGCAGACCTCTCGGTTCCAGGGACTGTTCAACGGAACCTCGCTCGAGGTGCGGCGCGTCGACCTCGGCGCCAAGGGCGTCTGGTACCGAGTTGTCCTGCCGGTCAGCTCGTTTCAGGAAGCGACGCAGACCTGCGCCACGATCAAGGCGAACGGCGGCGATTGCATCCCTAACAACGGTTAGGGCACGCTTGACGGGTGTTGCTGCGGCGGGCCACTTTCGCCCGTCACGAAGGGCCTTTCCGACATGAACGACGCACCGTCCGACTGGTTCGAGGCGCCTCCTGCGGCGCCCGATGATGACGTGCTTTATGTCGACGTCGCGGGCTACGAAGGTCCCCTCGACCTGCTGCTCGACCTGGCCCGGCGCCAGAAAGTGGACCTCTCGCGCATCTCCGTCCTCGCCCTCGCGGAGCAGTACCTCGCCTTTATCGAGAGCATCCGCGAGAAGCGGATCGAGATCGCCGCCGACTACCTCGTGATGGCGGCCTGGCTCGCCTATCTCAAGAGCCGGTTGATGGTGCCTGGCACCGAAAGCGGCGAAGAGCCCTCGGGCGAGATGATGGCGGCGCTGCTGCAGTTCCGTCTGAAGCGGCTCGAGGCCATGCGCCGCGCGGCCATGCAGCTCATGAACCGGCCGCGGCTCGGCATCGCCATCCACGCCCGCGGGTTGCCCGAGCCGATCGTCGTCAATCGCCGGCATCTGTGGGAGGCGAGCCTCTACGACCTGCTCAAGGCCTACGCAATCCAGCGCGAGCGCGGCATCCCCGTCGACTACAAGCCGCGCGAACGAACGGTCTGGTCGCTGCAGGAAGCGCGCGAAATCCTCCAACGGCTGATCGGCGACAGCATGGATTGGGTGCCGCTGCAGGTCTATCTCGACCGATATATCGGCTCGTCCGAGGACCGGACGACCGCCATGGCGTCGAGCTTCGCCTCGAGTCTTGAACTGGTGCGGCAGGGCCATGTAGAGGTCCGCCAGAGTCTCGCCTTCGGACCGCTCTTCCTTCGCCGGAGGCAGGCCGACGGCAGCACGAAGGATAACTGATGGCCGAGGAAACGCGGCAGGACGAAGAAGCACGGAAGGACGAGGATAGCGACGGGCATGCCGATGTCGCCGAGCGGCACCTGCGCATTCTGGAAGCGCTGCTCTTTGCCTCGACGGAGCCGCTGGCTACCTCCGCTTTCGCGCCCTACCTGGGCGAAGGCGCCGATGTCGAGGGGCTTCTGGCGCTGCTGGCGGAACGCTACGCGGGGCGGGGAGTCAATCTCGTGCAGCGCGGCGGCAAGTGGGCTTTCCGCACCGCCGAGGACCTCGGTTTCCTGTTGCGGCGCGAGGAGACTGAGAGCCGCAACCTGTCCCGGGCGGCGCTCGAAACGCTGGCCATCATCGCCTATCACCAGCCCGCCACCCGTGCCGAGGTCGAGGAGGTGCGCGGCGTCGCCAC
>CAYRNE010000059.1:0-10919 GCA_964425245.1 uncultured Devosia sp. | reverse complement strand
GATCATCGCGTTCATGCCGTAGCTCATGTTGATCAGGCCGCCGCCGCCGCCGAACCAGAGCATGAAGAAGGCCAGCCCCGTGGCCAGCACCATCGGCCGCTCCCAGGGCAGGGCCTTGATCCAGCCGAACAGGCCCTTGCCGCCGCGCAGCCGCCCGGCCAGCTCCATCGAGGCCGAGATGGTGAACACCGTCAGCAGCGTCGGCACCGTCACCAGCGCCGTCAGCGACATCTGGATGAACTTGAAGCCGGTGGAGTGCTCGGGGTCCATGAACAGGTGGTGCATGCCGACCGGCAGGCTGTAGAGCAGGAACAGGATGAAGCTCAGCCGGCCCATCGTGTCGCTGTAGAGCCGCCCGCCCGCCTCCTGCGGCACCATGGTGTAGAAGGCGATATAGGCCGGGATCAGCCAGAAATAGACGATGGCGTGGAGCGTCCAGGAGAAGAGCGTCCGCGACAGCCCGACGTCGATCGTCTCCACCCAGTCGAGCGCCGCGGGGATGACCTGGAACAGCAGTTCCGCGCCGACGCCGACCGTCGTCCAGAGCCAGAGCACGGCGTTGGCCACGGTCGCGAACATCGCGAGCGGCACCGGCTGGCCGGGGTTCTCCTTCTTCCAGCCCGCCATCGCGGCGAACATGAGCCCGACCCAGATCCACGAGCCCACGACCACGAGCAGCACGCCGAGGTAGTAGAAGACGCTTCCGACCATCGGCGGATAGAACGTGTAGAGGACCGTGGCCTCGCCGAGGAAAACGGGGATGGCGGCCATGACGACGCCGATGACGGCGATCCAGAAGCCGGCCCAGGCGAAACCGATACTCGGCAGCGGGCGGTTGAGCGACGTCGTCGCGACGAAATAACCGAAGCCCATCACGAAGAGCGTTGTCAGCACGTAGGCCATGATGGTCCCGTGCGCGGTGACCGAGGCGAAGTAGGTCTCGGGCGCAAGGAACGGCGCGGACAGAGGGCTGCGCGCCAGCATCTGCCACGCGCCGAGCACCGCGGCGAGACCGAAGGCGGCGAAGGCGACCCACAGGTGGGCCATGACGAGAGGTTCAGCGCGCGGCTTCACAGCTCATCTTCCCGTTTGCGTCAGGATTCCAGTCTTCGGGGGCAAAGGCCTGCACCTGGGCCCACATGTCGCTGTGCCCGAGCCCGCAATATTCGTGGCAGGGCATGAGGTAGGTCCCCGGCTTGTGGAACGTCGCCCTGACCTGCGACACGTAGCCGGGCACGACCATCGTGTTGACATTCGTCCCCGATACGATGAGGCCGTGGATGACATCGGGGCTGGTCAGGCGGAAGGTCACCTCCCGCTCGGTGGGAACGGCAATGCAGTTCGGCACGAAGGCGAATTGACTGGCGAGGATCCGCGCCGTGACCGCTCCGTCCGCGCTCTGCGTCGTGCCGAGGTTCGCCTCGACGAACTCGCCTTCGATGTGGAGGGTCGCCGGGTCGATCAGTTCGACGTTGCTGGGCGGATGAATGATCATCACCGCCGAGCTGACGACGATCACCGCGAAGATGACGCCGACAACGCCCGCGACGACCGCGGCCCACCGCAGCTCGGTCCGCAGAATCTGCTGCTCGGTGGGCATCGCGGGCATCAGCTCACCGGCCCGCGCGAGAGGAAGATGCCGTAGACTGCCAGCCAGCCGATGAGCGTCAGCGCGACGGCGATGGCGCAGAGGACGATGGTGCCGCGGGGAACGATCTCAAGGACCCGGGCCAGGTCGTCTTCCCGAACGGAATCGGCGACGTTGGCCGGTTGGTCGGCGGCGGACTTCTCATCATAGGGTTGCGACATGGCACCCAAGCCCGGCGATCATTGATCACCCACAGCCTAAGCCGCAGGCGCGAGTCGATGCAACCCGCTCTTCGCCGCGCTCAGTCGGGGCGGACGCCGAGCAGCCGGGCGAGCGCAAGGACGAGGTTCGAGCGGTTGAGCGTATAGAAGTGGAACTCCGTCACGCCCTGATCGACGAGCTCGAGCACCTGCTCGGCCGCGACCGCCGACGCGACGAGCGCGTGCGTTTCGGGATCCTCCTCCAACCCCTCGAAGCGCTCGGCCAGCCAAGCCGGGATCGAGGCGCCGCAGCGCGCCGCGAACCCCGATATCTGCCTGAAGCTGTGGATGGGCTGGATGCCCGGCACGATCGGGGCCGAAATCCCCGCCGCCCGGGCGCGCTCGACGAAGCGGAAGTAATCCGCATTATCGAAGAACATCTGCGTGATGGCACGTGTCGCGCCGGCGTCGAGCTTGCGCTTGAGGTTGTCGATGTCGTTCGTCCAGTCCGGGCTTTGCGGGTGCTTCTCCGGATAGGCGGCAACGGAAATGTCGAAATCCCCGAGCTCGCGAATCCCCGCGACGAGCTCCGCCGCGCTGCCATAGCCTTCCGGGTGCGCCTCGAACGGCTTGCCGACGCCCTCCGGCGGGTCGCCCCTCAAGGCGATGATGCGGCTGATCCCGGCGGCACGATAGCCCTCGACCACCGCATCGACTTCCGCACGGGAAGCGCCGACGCAGGTGAGGTGCGCCGCAGCATCGACTCCCGTTTCGGACTTGATGCGCGAAACCATCCGCAGCGTCCGCTCGCGGGTCGAACCGCCGGCCCCGTAGGTCACCGAAACGAACCGGGGGCTGAGCGGGGCAAGCCTCGCGATCGAGTCCCAGAAGCGCTCCTCCATGGCGTCCGTCTTGGGCGGGAAGAATTCAAAGGAGACCTGGAACGGCGGACGATCCGACCGGACTGCCCGGCTTGCCCGCTGGTCGTACATGACGTTCATTTGCCATTCTCCGGTGCGCTGTCGCCGAGCCGCCACAGGCAGACGGTGAGCTTTTCACCGTTGGCGGGGGGAAATTTCTTCAGTCCGACGATCCTGAGGTCCGCGGCCTTCGCCCATGCCGCCATCTGCTCCTCCGACAGGCCGAGGCGGCGGTGTGCGTGCTGCGCGCGCAACATTTCGAGCTCGTGCGGGGCGAAATCGACGACAAGCATCTCGCCGCCGGGCTTGAGCGCCCGCCGTGCCTGCGCGATCGCGCGGCCCGGGTCATCGAAGTAATGCAGCACCTGGTGGATGACGATGACATCGGCGTCCCCCGCCATGGCGTCGAGGTCGGCAATGTCGCCGAGCCTGATCTGCGCGTGGCCGATTCCCGCCGCGGCGAGCTTGGCGCGGGCGACGGCGATCATTTCGCGGCTCGAGTCGATGCCGATACCCCGGCGATAGCGATCGGCCAGCAACTCCAGCATGCGTCCGGTTCCGGTGCCCAGATCGACCAGCACATCGACCTTGCGGTCGCCCAGCGCATCGACCACCGCAGCCTCCACGGCCGCTTCCGGGACATGCAGCGAGCGCAGCATGTCCCAGCTGTCGGCAACCTTGGCGAAATAGGCAGCCGCCTGCTCCTGCTGCACCGCCCGTATGGCCTCCAGCCGCTTGACGTCGCGCACGCGTTCGGCGTCGTCCGGCCGCAGCCGGCTGACCAGCCAGCGGGCCAGATCGCCGCCGGGCCCGTTCGCGGCGAGGCCGTAATACGCCCACGAGCCCTCGGCGTTGCGGGTGACGAGCCCGGCATCGGCAAGGAGCTTGAGGTGCCGCGAGACGCGCGGCTGGCTCTGCCCGAGGATTTCCGTCAGGTCCTTGACCGAGTGCTCGCCCTGGCTGAGCAGCGCAAGCAGGCGCAGCCGCGTCCCCTCGCCGGCGGCGCGCAGCACGTCCACCAATGTCGCCGTATCCGCCAAGTCCGGCTCCGTTCGAGACATAAAGATATCTTTATATCTCGTGGAGCGCCCGGTCCAGATCAAGAAACGCGCTTCAGCGCAGGGTTTTGCCCTTGCCCGTCAGACTCGCCACGTAAGGCGAGACGGAGCCGTCCCAGCCGCACGTCTCGCAGCGGCCGGCCACGAACGAGTGCTCGCAGGCCGGATAACCGTAGAGATGATGAGCGCATTCCGGGCAAAGCGCGGCCATGCGCGAGGTCTCGGCGAAAAAGCTGCTGCCGCACTCATCGCAGGTCACCGACGGGACATCGTGGTTCACGGCGCGAGAAGATGCCGCCGCCCCGTTCCACGTCAAGCCCGGCAGCTTTCCGGGTTCGCCGCGCTGTATCAGGCGAAGCACCTCAGGCCACGCGCTGATCCAGCCCCGGCCGCCGGCGGAAGGCATGGGTGCGCCACAGATCGAAGATGCCCTGCGCCTCTTCCTGACCCAGCGCCTCGAAGCGGCGGCGAACCTGGACGCGATCCTCCTCGGTCGGGTGATCCCGCCAGGGCATGGTCGCAATGATCGCCTCGAACAGATCGGGGGAAATGTCGATCGCCCTCAGCGCGACGGTGAGCGCAACGTAGTCCTGCATGGCCAGCCATTTGACGAAGATTTCCGGGCCGACCTGGAGCATCACAGTCAGCGCCGCGGCGGTGTGGTGGCCATAGCCGAAGCGGGCGAAGCGCAGCAGGGCACGCTCGTCGAGCTGCTTGCGATCCTCGAGCGCCTTGACCTGGTTGTAGGCGACCTTCCATTCCTGGCTCGAGAAGCCGGCGCTGTTGCGAATCCGGTTGAAGACGACCGCGCTGACCTTGCCGGCCGTCACCGGATCGACCTTGCGGTTGAGCGCCCCGACGACTTCGAGAACCTTGTCGCCCGCGGAGTGAATCCGGTCGCGCAGGTCGTCCCAGTTGATGTCGGCGCGGTTGCGCAGGCCCGCGGCGATGTCCGCATCGGCGGCCGCCCGGTTGACGAGCCGGACGATCGTTTCCTCCGCAAGCGTGGCATTCTCGTTGCGGACGAGCCGCCCGACGGACGGTGCATCGCCGTGTTCGACGATGGCCTCGCCAACGCGCTCGGGCACGTTCATCCGGCCCGCGATCGCAACGCGGTGCTGCTCGCTCTGGGTGGAAATGATGTCGATGAGATCGTCGTCGGAAAGGACGTTCGAAAACTCGAGAAGCGGCGCCGCGACGTCATAAGTGTCGTTGGCGAGCTTGACGACGACGTTTCCCGGCGCCCGCGCGAGGGGCGCGAGGATCTTGGCGACGTGCGTCCTGGCTTCCGCCTCGACCAGTTCGGCGAGCTGGCACAGCACCTCGTCGTACTGCGCGACCTGCTCGTCGTCGCACCGGTCCGAAACGTATGAGAACAGCTGCGCCATGTTCCGGAACAGCTGGTCCCGCTCGTCGACGTTCGCATCCCCGTTCAGGACCCGAAACGTCGAGAAGGCGCGGGTACCTTCTTCCAACTCCTGCATTCTCGCACTCCCCGGCTTCTGCCGCTGCTCGGGAGCAACCTGACAGCGTAGATGCCATCGCGGTCTGAAAGCGCCGGGCGGGAATTGATTCAAACTTTAACGATTGCCATGGCCGCTGGTCCGAGGCTTCTCGGGGCGGCCGGCCGCACCACCCGGGACGGCTCAGCATCCTCGTGCATCCGCCGCGATTTCGCTTTAGTCTTTTCGGATTGCTGCCCCTGCAGCCCGGACGTCCGACACTTTCATGGCGCGCCAGCCGACCACCAAGAAGCCCGCCGCGAAACGCACCACCCGATCGCGCAAGCCGGCAACCGCGCCGCATCCTGCCGACGAAGGCAGTCCAGCCGAGCCCGCCGGCCGGAAGCGGAACCCCCCTGCACCGGGGGACCGCGTCCCGCTGACGCTGCCCGGGGTCGGCGCCGCCTCGACCAGCCTTCGCACGGTAACCCTCAACTTCGCTTTCGTCGCCGCCTTCATCCTGCTGGTGCCGGTCCTCGTCAGTCAGTTCTGGCGCTCGGAGGTGCTGATCGACCGCATCCCGGTGCCCGCAGCGCTCGCCGAGCTCGGTCTCACCCCCGAAGTCGCCGCCAGCCGGCTGTGGGATGGCCTGCGGGACGCGACCACCTCTGCCAAGACCAGCAAGGAGAGCCTGACCGCGATTCCGGATTCGCAGCGCGTCCAGTTCACCCTGCCCGAATCCGGCTTCTCGATGGACTCGCTGATCCAGCAGACACGGCAGTTCTTCAACGCCTACCAGACGCGCATCGGCGGCGAATTCACCTGCGCCGATCCGTCCTGCGACAGGAGCGGCATTCGTCTCAGGCTGCGCGTCGTGACCGACCGCTCGCGCATCGTCGAAATGCCGCCGCTGGGCAACACCGCGCTCCGCGACTACTTCACCGGCGCCGCGGTGCAGGTCCTGAGCATCCTCGATCCCTTCGTCGCGATTGCGGCCGTCCAGGACACACAGCCTACACGGGCGATGGTGCTCGCACGCAACCTCGTGCGCCAGAACCATCCAGACGCGAAATGGGCCCACAATCTCATCGGCAACCTCAAGGGCGACGATCTCGAGGGCGCCATCGCCGCCTACGAGGCGGCCCTCGCGATCGATTCCGGCTTCGTCATTGCCCGCTCCAACCTTGCCGCGCATCTCGTCATGGCGGGCCGTCTGGAGGAGGCGCGGGCTCACTACGATATTCTCGCGCGCGACGCCGGCGACAATCCGCTGGTTCTATCGGGGCTGGTCCGGTTCGCGATCGAGGACGGGCGGCTGGACGATGCCGAAGCGCTCGCGCAGCGGGGCATGGAAATTGCACCGCGCGACCCGTTCTATGTCTCCGAGCTGGGCGATATCTGGCAGGCCCGGGGTGATCCCGAAAAGGCGCGCGAGCATTACGAGAGCGCCCTTCTCATGGATCCGTCCTTCGTCCCGGCGCTCGGGGCGCTCGGCGTCCACTACCTGTCCACCGGCGACCTTCGGTCCGCGGAGCTGCTCTATGCGGATTTCGTCGAGTATGCGCCCGAAGACCTCGACGCCAACCTCATGTATGCGCGGCTCCTGAGTGCCCGGGGCGAGAACGAGCTCGCGCTCACCCATTACGAGCGCACGCTGGCCATCGCGCCCGACGACCCCGTCGTCCTTACCGAAACCGCCAATCTTCTGGTCGGCATCGAGCGCTCGGACGAGGCGGCCTCCTACCTGCGGCGCGCGCTTGCCGTCGCCCCGGACAACGCCGCCGCCCATGCCCAGCTCGGGCGCCTGCTGATGATGAAGTCCGATCTTGCCGGCGCGATCGCGAGCTACCGGCAGGCGATCGAACTCGAACCCGAGAATGCCGACGTGCTCGACGCGGCCGCTTTCGCCTTCTCCATCGGCGGCGACTACGCCGAAGCGATCCGCCTTACCGAGCGGGTCATGGAACTGCAGCCGGCGCGCTTCTCGAGCCTTTTCGCGCTCGGCAATTATCGGAAGTTCGCGGGCGACTCGGCGGGAGCGCTCGAGGCCTATCGGCGCTTCCTCGACTCCGTGCCGGCGCTTCCGATGTTCGCCGAGTCGCGGCAGCTCGCCGAGGACGCCGTCGCCGAGCTCGGGAGGGAGCCGTCATGACCGCCGCCCGGAGCCGGGGACGGCAGGCGCGGGCGCGGGTGTCGCTTCCCAAGGTCGAGGAATTCTCGACCGCGCTCCGCACGATGTTCATCAACATCGGCTTTTTTGCCGCAACCTTGCTGCTGATCCCGGCGCTCGCTGTCCAGGTGACGCGGAACGCGGTCGTCATAGAGCCGATCGCCGTGCCGGCGGCGCTCGCGGCGCGCGGCATCACGCCCGAGGTCGCCGCCAACCGGCTGTGGGACGGGCTTCAGGACTTCGCGCAATCCGCTTCGGCGGCGAGAAAGACGGTCGCGGCGATCCCCGACAGCCAGCTCGTCGAGTTCTCGCTGCCCGACGCCGGGATTTCGATCGATTCAGTCTTCACGCAGATCCGCCAGTTCTTCGGCATGTTCGATACTCGCATCGGTGGCGAATTCCTCTGCGCGACCAAAGAATGCCGTCCCGAAGGATTGCGGTTGCGGCTGCGGGTGGTCCGCTCGGGCTCCGACATCGTCGATCTCCCCGAGATGGGTACGATGAGCGAGCAGGCCTATTACCGAGAGGCGGCAGCCGGCATTTTCGCCGTCATCGATCCCTATGTCGCGATCGCCGCGCAGGCCGAGAGCGCGCCGCTGCGCGCCGCCACGCTGGCGCGCCAGCTCATCGCCGAGAATACGAGCGACGCCAAGTGGGCGCACAATCTGGTTGGCGACATCGAGCGCCGCGAGGGGCGGCCGGACCGCGCCATCGCCGCCTATGAGGCAGCGCTCGCCATCGACGAACACTTCCACACCGCCCGCGCCGGGCTGGCGCGCGCCTATATCGACGCAGGCGACCGTGAGGCGGCGCTCTCGACACTCGCCGACCTCGAAATGCGCGATCCCGACAACACGCTGGCGCCGCCGATCCTGGCGGAGATCGCCATCGCGGCCGGCGACAGCGAAAGCGCCATCGGTCACTACCGCACCGCCGCCGAGCGCGAACCGCTGAATCCCGAGCCGCTGACGCGTGCGGGCGACCTCGCGCTCAAGCTCGGCGACACGAAGCGCGGCATCGGCCTGCTCAACGAGGCGCTCTCCATCGATCCCGCCCACGGCGAGGCGATGACCCTGCTCGCCTATGCGCATATCGCGGCCGGCGATCTCACCGCGGCGGAAGCGACCTACCGCCAGTGGCTGGATTTCGAGCCGGAGAACGTCGACGCGATCGCAAGCCTCGGGAACATCCAGGTTGCCTTCGGCCGCAACAGCGAGGCGCTCGCGACGTTCGACCGCGCGCTGAGGCTGCGCCCGGGCGACCCCGAGATCGGGCTCATGCGTGCCGGCGCCCTCTTCGCGCTGGGCCGCTATCGCGAGGCGATCGAGGCACTCGAGCCGATCTCGGCGGCCCTTCCCGATGATCCGCTGGTCTTCATGCTGCTGGGCAAGGCCCAGAAGATCGAGGGCCGGCAAAGCGACGCGATTGCCGCCTTCAGGCGGGTTCTGGAGATCGATCCCGAAGGCAGCGGCGCGCCGGCGGCGCGCGAGGCGCTGGCCGCGCTCGGCGTCGCGGAAACGGCGGAGTCAGGCGCCCCCTGAGGCAGCCTGCGCCGCGATCCGGCCGTTACGGCGGCGCACCAGCGAGTCGGCGGTATAGACAACGAGCGACAGCCAGATCAGCCCGAAGCTGAGGAGTCGCAGCGGATTGAGGTGCTCGCCGAAGACGAAGATCGCCAGGAGGAAAGCGATCGAGGGGGCGAGGTATTGCAGCATGCCGATGGTCGTGAGCCGCAGGCGCTGAACCGCGAACGCGAAGAGCAGAAGGGGCACGGCCGTCGCCGGCCCGGTCAGCGCGAGCAGGCCGAGCGTGGCCGGATCGGCATGCACGCCGACCCCGCCATCGATCACGAACGTCACGATAAGATAGCCGATGGCGACGGGCGCGATCAGCAACGTCTCGACGAAGAGACCCGGCGTCGAGGCGACCTTCGCCGTCTTGCGGAAGTAGCCATAGGCCGCGAACGAGAACGCGAGCCCGAGTGCGATGACGGGGACGCCGGCGAGCCCGATCGCCTGGATGGCGATGGCGACGACCGCTATCGCGATCGAAACCAGCTGCCAGCGGTTCTGCCTCTCGCCCAGAAAGACCATGCCGATCGCAACGTTGACCAGCGGGTTCATGAAGTAGCCGAACGAGGTTTCGAGCACCTGCCCGGTCTCGACGGCATAGACGTAGATGAGCCAGTTGACCGCAAGCAGCACCGCCGAGATGAACATCGAACGCATCGTCGCCGGGTCGGCGAGCGCGGCGGCAATCTCCCGCGTACGGCCTGCCGCGAGGAGTATCAGCCCGACCAGCACCAATGAGAACAGTGTCCGGTCGGCGACGACGGTGGGCGACGGCACCCCGTCAAGCCACTTGAAGAGCAGCGGGAGGAAACCCCAGAGCACATAGGCGCCGAGCCCCGCGACCAGGCCGCTGCGTAGCGCGTGGTGCTCGGATTCGGGCGAAACAGGGCTGGGTGAAACCGACGCCAAGGCGTTCTCCCCGGCGGCGCCGGCAAAATTCGCCGCTATCTATCAGCGGCCGGCGGACCTGCCAATCAGACTTTGCGGGCGCGGGACCGGCCGATTGATCGGCGTCAACTCTTGCGGCGGTCGCGCGTTGAGTCTTGGCACGCATGACGCCTCAAACAGCCAAGGAGGGCTCGCATGAAACCCACCGTCACCTGGATTCTTCTCGTCGACGGCGCCCAGGCCAAGGTCTTCGCGCATCGCGGCTCCGGCACCGGGCTGACGCCCGTTCGCGACCTGCTGTTCGAGGAAGAGCCCCTCAAAGCGCGCGAGATCATGGCGGACAAACCCGGGCGCAGCTATTCCTCGGTGGGCAGCGGCCGCAGCTCGATGGAATATTCGAGCAATCCGGTCGACGTGCGGGAGACGCGGTTCGTCAAATCCGTCGCGGAGGCGCTGGAGCGCAAGCACCAGGAAAGTGCCTTCAGCAGGCTGATCGTCGCAGCGGCGCCGGCGGCACTCGGGGATTTGCGTGCCGCACTCAGCGATCAGGTGAAGGAAACGGTGGTGGCCGAGATGCCGAAGAACCTCACCAACCTGCCGACCGACCAGCTCGAGAAGCACTTCGGCGAGATGCTGGTGATGTAGGCGGAGGCTCAGCGCCTCGCCCGAAGCACGTCGCGCATGCACCTGGGCGTGGCCTTGCTCGGCCGCGCCCCGGGCTTGAGCGAGAGCCCGAAACAGGCGGCGTCCTCGGCCTCGAAGACGATCATCGTGTCGCTGCCCGCCGCCTCCTGCAGCGTCATCATGGTAAGGCCGGAAACGCCGGCGGATTCCGCATGCGCCGATATCATGGCGTTGCACTCGCTCGCGGGGCGGCCGTTACGCGCGTCGTAGCAGCTGTGGATGGCAAGCAAACCGCCCTTCTCGACCGTGCGATATTTGCCCGCCACGAACAGGATCGAGGCGCAGGCCGAGGCGCACATCGTCCCCCGCCGCACGATCGTAGAGACCTCTTCCCTGCGCATTATGTCCGCCATCTCCAGCGCCTCGCAGAATTTCTGCCAGAGACGGTCGTTGCCGAC
>CAYRNE010000058.1:0-10940 GCA_964425245.1 uncultured Devosia sp. | reverse complement strand
GTGCAGCTCGCCTTCGAGGAGCTGCAGTTCTTCACCGACCAGTTCCACGTGCTGGGCGTCTATCCCGCGGGCGAACTCGCCGCGCCGGCCGCTCAGTAGAAGTCGTCGTCCGCGTCCTCGCCGACCGTCACGCCGCCGGCCTCGATGCGGGCATCATCGGCATCGTATTCGGCGAAGCCGGGAGTGGATCGGGCAGGGAGTCGATATTCATCGTATGCCGGCAGGTAGAGCGGAAGCTGGGCCGCCCCCTTCTGGCGTTCGGCGAGGACACGGCTGCGCATCGCCTCGATGACCGCTGGGGAAATCGCGTATTTCTGCATGGCCCGGCTCCTTAAACCGGGGCGTGGGCGGGGAGGTCGCCCGCGTCCCATACCGAGAAGCATGCGCCCGATGTCCTTAACGAGTCCTGAGTAATGCATTCAGCGGCGGCCCGGTCGCAGGACTTGTGATCAGGCTTCGCCTAGGGGACCGTTCCCTGCACAAGGCGGTTGGCGATGTGGTGCCCGGCCTCGCGGAGGTCGGCGAGCACGCCCGCCTTGTCCTCGCCAAGCAGCGCGTCGTCCTCGCTCACCGTCGCGAAATAGCGCCATGCAAGCGACCTTGGGTGCGGCGGCAGCGCCGCTTCCGGGACCGCGGGGAGGAAGAGGATCGGTCCCGTGCCGTTCGGCCGTCCGTCGTCTGTCACGAAGACGAGAATCTGCATCGAACGCTCCCGTGCTGATTGATGAACGCATTTTCGACCCGATGGCTCCCCGCCGGCAAGCCGCGCTGACGTTGCGCTGGCGACCTCAGTCCGTATCGGGGTTTGCGGAACTGCTGCCGGGTCCGCCGGGTTTTCCCGTCACGCTTCTTTCGGGAAGCGCACCAAACGAAAGGGCAGGCGCAACACCCCCCGCGATGCGACTCTGACCTTCGCCAAGGCGTCCGGAAGAAGGCGTCGACCACATAGCGAGCACGGCCACGCCGGATGCACTGTCAACCCTGCCCGGCAGGCCGTGCTTGCTTTCTTTTCTTTCTGCGGTCAGCGTAGCCGCTTCCAGCCAAAGATGAATGAACCGGGCGTTCATCCTGCCTTCAGGATCGGAGGGCGAACGTCCGCGCCGCCCTGAACCGGGGAGGATAGGGGATGAGCGATATCGTCGCCTTGCGTGCGAACTTGCCCGCACGGAAACAGCCGGCGCGTCTCGGGCGGCCGGGCCAGGAGCGTCGGCAGCGGTCCGATGCGGAGCTTCTGCCCGGCGTGGACCCTGAAGAATTCTCCGCACTTGTTGCCGGCATTTACGACACGACGCTCGAACCCGGCCTCTGGCCGGCCGCCCTCGATGCCTGCCGCGCCTTCGTCGGCGGTTATTCGGCCGCGATCATCAGCAAGCACATCTCCGGCACCGGGCAGATCTACCACCACGACGGCCATATCGATCCGGGCTTCGCGCAGCTCTACTTCGAGCGCTATGTGAAGATGGATCCCGCCAATGTCGGGCACCTGTTCGCCGAGATCGACGAGCCGATGAGCACGACGGACATTCTCGACCTCGAGGAATTCCGCAGGTCGCGCTTCCATCTCGAATGGGGCCTGCCGCAGGGCCTCGTCGATTTCGTCGCCGCGCCGCTCGAAAAATCGGGCGGCTGGGCGGCGCTGCTCGGTATTCTGCGGCATGCGCGCGACGGCATGGTCGACGACCGGGCGCGTCACCGCATGCGTCTGATCACCTCGCACGTCCGCCGCGCCGTGCTCATCGGCAGGGTCGTCGAAGCCGGCCGGTCGGAAGCCGAAAGTCTGCGGCAGGCCTTCGACGGGCTCGCCGCCGGCATGTTTCTTGTCGACGCCCGCGGGCGCGTGGTCCATGCCAATACGGCGGGCGCGGCGATGCTGGACGGGCAGCCGCTCCAGACGCGCGACGGCCGCCTCGTCCCGCATGAACGCGCCGCTGCCCCGGCTCTCGCGAATGTCCTTGCCGCTGCGGCCGGGGGCGACGCTGCCATCGGCGTCAGCGGCATTTCGCTCGCGATCGAGGGGCGCGACGGCGAGCGCTATGTCGCCCACGTCCTGCCGCTCTCGTCAGACAGCCGGCGCCGCGCTGCCGACAGCGCTGCGGCGGTCGCCCTGCTCTGCGTCCAGCGTGCGGCACTCGAGGCGCCGGCAGCGCCGGAGGTGATCGCGAAGGCGTTCGAGCTCACGCCGAGCGAGCTGCGCGTCCTGCTTGCAGTGGTCGAAGTCGGCGGCGTCGCTGAGACGGCGGAGCGGCTCGGCATCGGTGAGGCCACCGTGAAGACGCACCTCAATCGCGTCTTTGCCAAGACCGAATCCCGCCGCCAGGCTGACCTCGTGAAGCTCGTTGCTGGCTTCGCCCACCCCCTCGCGCGCTGACGGGCACATTCCTCCTCGGGATCAACCGAAAGGTTGAAGCGCCGAGGTCGGACCTCCGTCATGGTCCACCCCGCGGTGGGCGGAGCCTCGCCAGACGCGAGGCCCAAGCGCAAGGAGCAACCATGACGTCCAAAAGACTGACTATCATCGCCCTGGGGCTGGGCACCCTGCTGGCTATAGCCGACAGCGGAACCGCCTATGCCTGGGTCAAGTCCTTCAGCGGCACGCGTAACCAGGTGCGCACCGCCTGCGCCGAGGTCGGCGGCGAGTTGATCGAGGGCGTGGACGGCAAGGGCATCGGTACCTCGGCCTGCATCAACAGCGACAAGGGCACCGGCGTCGTCTGCGGCGACGATGGCAAGTGTCACGGGTCGGGCCCGCGGACGGCGTCCTATGGCGTGCTGATGCCGTTCGGGATCGGCAACTACGTGCAAGGCTCGCCCTCGCCTTCCGGCGGCAGCCTTTCGGGTCTCGGCAGCGAGGCTCCGTTCGTGATCATGAGCACGCCGCCGATGCCGAACAACCCGCCGCCGCCGAACGATCCGCCCGCCCCCAACGTCATTCTCTGAGGCCGATCCCGCCGGGCCGCGCCGGTCGCGATTCCCACGGCGGCCGCCCTTGCGATTCCCCGGCATATCGCCGATATAGGGCGCCGGGAGGTTGGCGCGGACGTGTTCCTCGCCAACTGGGTCAGGTCCGGAAGGAAGCAGCCCCAACGAGACCTTCACGGGTCGTTGCCAGCCTCCTACTCCGAACGCCCGCGAAAGCGGGCGTTTCGATTCCGGCGTGGGAGATCGTGGATGGGGCGAGCATCGCTTTGCCCTATGGCCCGCCGGTCGCTATATGTTCCCCATGGCTGACGCACTCTTTTCCGAAAGCAACGCGGGCCCCGCAGGCGCCGCGGGGACGCCCTACCTCGTTCTCGCCCGCAAGTACCGCCCGCTGAGCTTTTCGACGCTGATCGGGCAGGACGCGATGGTGCAGACGCTGCGCAACGCCTTCAAGGCGGGGCGCATCCCTCATGCCTTCATCCTCACGGGCATCCGCGGTGTCGGCAAGACGACGACCGCCCGCATTCTCGCCCGCGCCGTGAACTACGAAGACGGGAGCGGCCGCCGCCCCAACCTCGATCTCGACAGCGAGGGCATCCACTGCCGGGCGATCATCGAGGGGCGTCACGTCGACGTGGTCGAGATGGACGCGGCATCGAACACCGGCATCAACGACGTCCGCGAGATCATCGATTCGGTGAAGTACGGCCCGGTCTCGGCGCCGTACAAGGTTTACATCATCGACGAAGTGCACATGCTCTCGACACAGGCCTTCAACGGCCTGCTGAAGACGCTCGAGGAGCCGCCGCCCTACGTCAAGTTCATCTTCGCAACCACCGAGATCAGGAAGGTCCCGGTCACCATCCTTTCCCGCTGCATGCGCTTCGATCTGCGCCGCGTGTCCCCCGAGACGATGACCGCCCACCTCGTCGACATCCTGCGCCGCGAAGGCATCGACTACGAGCCCGAAGCGCTGGCGATGATCGTCCGCGCCGGTGAAGGTTCGGTCCGCGACAACCAGTCCCTGCTCGACCAGGCCATCAGCTACGGCGACGGCAAGGTGACCGCCGCATCGGTCAAGGCGATGCTCGGCCTCGGCGACCGGGCACGTACCATCGATCTCTTCGAGCACCTGATGCGCGGCGACGTTGCCGCGGCGCTGACCCTGACGCGCGACCTCTACGATGCGGGCGCCGACCCGCAGACCCTGATTGCCGATCTTTGCGACTTCACGCACCTCGTGACGCGCCTCAAGATCGTTCCGGCAGCGGTCGAGGACATGTCGCTGACGCCCGACGAGCGCACGCGCGGCGCCGAGTTCGCACAAAAGCTGGCGATGCGCGTTCTCACACGCACCTGGCAGATCCTGTTCAAGGGCTTCGACGAGGTGGCACAGGCGGGCGATGCCCTGCAGGCGGCCGAAATGGTGCTGGTGCGGTTGGCTTATGCCGCCGATCTGCCGACACCGGACGAGCTTGCTGCGAGGGTCGGTGGCGACGCCTCGGCCGCCTCGGTGGCGACCCGGCCGGTAGCGCGCGGTGGCGGCGGTGCGCCCGCGGCCCAGTCGCTCCGTGCCGAACTGCCGGCGGCACGGCTGGCCGCTGCGCCGGCCGCAGCGCCCGCCTCGTCCGCTGTCCCCCGGTCCGAACCGACCGCCTTCGCCAATCCGCAATCCTATGAGCAGCTGGTCGCGCTCGCCGGCGAGAAGCGCGATCTCATCGTTCAGCACGCGCTCAAGGCGAGCCTCAGGCCGATCGCTTTCGCGGACGGCCGCATCGAGGTCGCGCTGGTCGAAGGCGCCGACCCCGGGATCATCCAGACGCTTTCGGCGCGGCTCAAGCTCTGGACCGGCCGCAGCTGGATGATCAGCGTCGGCACGACCACCGAGCTCGTGCCCACCGTGCGGGAGCTTGAAACGAAGCGCCAGGAAGCCGAACTCCGTGCGGCGCATGAGGATCCGCTGGTGCAGGCCATCATGGAAACCTTCCCCGGCGCCCGCGTTGCCAACGTGCGGGTGAAGGACGAGGGGACCGGCGCGCTTCCCGACCTGCCGCCTGTCGAGGCCTACGAGGATGAGGACGACGAATGAAAGACCTGATGGGCATGATGAAGAAGGCCCAGGAGTTCCAGGGCAGGATGCAGGAATTCCAGCAGAGCCTGGGCAACCTCCTCGTCGAGGGGCGGTCCGGCGGCGGCCTCGTCACCGTCACCATCTCCGGCCAGGGCGAGATGCGGGGTCTGAAAATCGATCCCTCGCTGTTCAAGGAGGACAGTGTCGAGATCCTCGAGGACCTGATCGTCACCGCCCACAACGACGCCAAGCAGAAGGCCGAGGCCGCCGTTCAGGAGAAGATGGCGGAAATGACCGCCGGCATCCCGCTGCCGCCGGGCATGAAGTTCCCGTTCTGAGTGGAGGTGAATGGTCAATGGTGAATAGTGAATGGTAGTGCCCGGCCGACTGCCCGACCCGCGCGGCCGTGCGATCCGGCCCCAGCGCCCGTTCGCCACTCACCATTGACCATTCGCTATTCCCCATGACCACCGGCGGCCCCGAACTCGAACAGCTGATCCAGCTTCTCGCGCGCCTGCCGGGCCTCGGCCCGCGCTCGGCCCGCCGCGCCGTGCTCCATCTCATCAAGAAGAAGGAGCAGCTGATGCTGCCGCTCTCGGCCGCGCTCGACAGGGCCCTCGAGGCCGTGAAGACCTGCGAGGTATGCGGCAACGTCGATACGCAGTCGCCGTGTCGCATCTGCGCCGATCCGCGCCGGGCGGAATCCGGACTGCTCATCGTCGTCGAGGACGTGGCCGACCTCTGGGCGCTGGAGCGTGCGGGCGTCGGCGCCGTGAAATACCATGTGCTGGGCGGGGTCCTGTCCCCGCTCGACGGCATCGGGCCGGACGATCTCGCGATCGAATCCCTGCTGCGCCGCGCGCATGAGTTTACCGAGATCGTCCTGGCAGTG
This sequence comes from uncultured Devosia sp., assembly GCA_964425245.1. Lineage (GTDB taxonomy): Bacteria > Pseudomonadota > Alphaproteobacteria > Rhizobiales > Devosiaceae > Devosia_A. The sequence continues at coordinate 5,058 of CAYRNE010000058.1, read as the reverse complement.
AACGCAACGGTCGAGGGACAGACGACGGCGCACTACATCACCGACCGGCTGGCGGGCAGCGGCCTCAAGGTCACGCGCCTCGCCCACGGCGTACCGGTGGGTGGCGAGCTCGATTATCTCGACGAGGGGACCCTCAGTCAGGCGCTCAGGGCGCGCACCGCAATACAGGACTAGTCAGTCCTCGTCGTCCTCGTCGTCCTCGTCGTCCTGCCCGATTTCGTCTTCCTCGGCGCCATCGAGGCGGCGGAGCCCGTCGAGCGACTCCTCATCCTCCTCCTCGATTTCCTCGAGTTCGTCGGAATCGGGCGACAGCGTCTCGCGGTGGTCGGCGGGGTCGCCGGCAATGCCCTGGATGCCGCCCGTCCGCTCCCCGGCCTCGATTTCGCCGATCGCGTCCTCGACCTCTCCAAGCAGCGAGGCCACGTCGCCGTTGCCGAAATCGCCGGCAGCGCGCACCCTCAGATGCTCGGCAAGCTCGCGTAGCCGGTCCAGGCGCTCAGCGGACGGCCGCTGGTCGCTCCCGAACAGCAGGTCGTCGACCTCGTCGCGGCTGAACGGGAGATCGGCCAGCACCTCGTCCATGGCATCGCCTGGCGCGGTGTCGCGCGGAATGATCCGCCCCGGATGGTTGCTCGGCCTCATCGTGTTCATCTCCGCGCTGGCTCTGGCTGGAGAAACGCCGGGGGCGGGCGGCCGGTTGCTCCGCTCCCCGCGAATGAGATCAGCCGATCGTCTCCTTGAGGAAGTCGACGGTGCGCTGCCAGGCGAGGTCCGAGGCTTCCTTGTCGTACCGCGCCGCCGAAGTGTCGTTGTTGAAGGCGTGGTTGGCGCCCTCGTAGACGAAAATCTGGTAGTCGACGCCGGCGGCCTTCAGCGCCTCCTCGAAGGCGGGAATACCGGCATTGATGCGCTCGTCCAGCCCGCCGTAATGCGCCATGACCCGGCCCTTGATCTGCGCTACGGCTTCCGGATTGGGCTGACGCCCGTAATAAGGTACCGCGGCGAGCAACTCGGGCGAGGCGACGGCGAGGTCGTTGACCGTTCCGCCGCCCCAGCAGAAGCCGATGGCGCCCACCCGGCCGTTGGACTTCTCGTGCTGCTGCAGCCAGTCGATGGTCGCGACGCCGTTGGCCGTGACATCCGCCGCATCGAGCTGCTGGAAAAGCCCGCGCGCCGCTTCCTCGTCCGCGGGCGTCCCGCCGAGATCGCTGAGATAGTCGGGGGCGAGCACAAGGAAACCCTCAAGCGCCATGCGGCGCGCCACGTCCTTGATATGGGCATTGAGTCCCCGATTTTCGTGCACGACGATCACCGCCGGGAACGGGCCGCCTTCGGCGGGGTAGGCGAGATAGCCCTTCATCTCGCCGCGCGCGCCGGGATAGGTGACGTCTGATGCCGCGAGTCTTGCGTCATTCTCGGGGACGAGTCCCTGCGCCCTGGCATTCGAGGCCATCAGCGCCGCCGCGGCGACTGCGGTCGTCATCGACCCGGTCAGCCTCGCGAGATTGTCGAGGAACTTCCGGCGGTCGAGCGAGACGTGTGTGTACTCGTCGAAAAGGTGGATCATCTCCTGCGTGATTTCGGGGGTACCTTCGGCGCGGTCGTCCATTGAAGCCTCCTCATCATCGTTGAGCGAGAGCACCCTAGCGCAGGCCCCGCCCCGCAGAATGGCCGTCACGGCAATGTGACAGTTACGCCGGGATGGTCGGAAAGAGGGAGGGCGCTTCCGCGCGACGAAGGGTCGGGGCTCAGAACAGGCTGCCCGAGACCTTGCGTTCGGGAATAAGTGGCGCCTCCGCCGGCGCTTCCGGCTCGTCGAGCTCGAGTTCGTCGATGCGCTGGCCGCGGCGCACCACCTTGCTCGTCGAGGTGAGGATTTCGCCGATGTCGTTGTTCGCTTGCGCGAAATGCTTCTGCAGCGCGATCACCCGGTCCTTGAGCCGGCCGACATCGGCGAGCAGCTCGCGGACTTCCTTCTGGATCTTGTGCGCCTCCTCGCGCATCCGCACGTCCCGCAGCAGCCCCTGCATGACCTGGATGGCCAGCATGAGCATAAGCGGCGAAACGATCACGACGCGCGCTCGCATCGCCTTCTGCACTACGTCCTCGAAGCGCTCGTGGATGTCGGCGAAAATCGATTCCGAGGGCACGAACATGAACGCCGTGTCCTGTGTCTCGTCGGCAATCAGGTAATTCTCCGCGATCGTCCGGACGTGGTAGCCGATGTCGTTGCGGAAGCTCGTCATGGCCTGGCGGATTTCTGTCTCGTCCTGCGCCTGCCGCAGCCGCTCCCAGCTCTCGAGCGGGAACTTCGCGTCGATGACGAGCTTGGGCCCGCCGTTCGGCATGAACACCACGCAGTCGGGCCGCTTGTTGTTGGAAAGCGTGTACTGAAAGGCGAACGAGCCCGGCGGCAACTGGTCGGTGATGATCGCTTCCATCCGCCCCTGGCCGAAGGCGCCGCGCGTCTGCTTGTTCGAGAGGATGGATTGCAGCGTCACTACCTGGCTCGACAGCTGGGTGATCGTTCCCTGCGCACGGTCGATCACGGCCAGCCGCTCGTTGAGCTGGCTGAGGCTCTCGGCCGTCTTGCTGTTCGTCTCCTGCAAGGCCTGCCCCACGCGCTGCCCTTGCGCGTCGATGCGTTCGTTGAGCGTCCGCATGAGGTCGGAGGTGCGCGAGCCGAAAATCTCCGACATCGTCTGCATGCGCGCGTTCATCTCGTACTGGCTCTGCAGCATTGTTGCGAGCCGCGCCTCGAGTTCGGCGTTGCGCGCCTGCGCCGCCGCCATCTCCTGTGCCCGCTCGGCCGCTTCGCCGCGCCGCTCACGGGCCTGCCTGAGAATGACCGCCAGCATCGTCCCGAGCAGCAGGAGCGCGATCCCGCCGGCCGCGTAGGCCACGATCTCGAGGGTAATGTCGGTGCCGCCGACGGTGAGGATGATTCGGTCCATTGGCGGAGCCTAGCACAACCAGTTTACGATTTGTTCCCCCTCCCGCATCGCTTTTTGAGGGTTGGTTCGGCCATCAGATCGGCCCTTCGATCACCGGGACGGGGTTGCCGCGCCAGGCCATGCGGTAGACCGCCCCCTGGCTCACCGACTGAACGGCCGCCGGCCGCAAGGCGACGATGCAGGTGCCGCCTTCGTGCCGCACGGAAGGGTAGATGATGCCGTTGACGCCCTCCGCGCGGACGCGCTTCGCGAGCGCGTTGCCGACCGGGTAGCCCTGCTCCCCGTCGGGATGGAGCGCGGGATGATCCGGCGCCTGCCGGAGGTCGAGGAAAGCCCCGGCGAGGCTTGAGAACATCTCGGCGTATTCGACGACAGCATTGTAGTCGCCCGCATCCGCGAGCATCCGCGTCAGGTGGTAACCGACCTCCGCAAGGCACGTCTCGACCTCGAGCGCCGCATACCACGCCCCGCGATCCGGACCGTTGAAGCGATTGGGGAGCCGCGGCCTGGCGTAGGCGAACGAGGCATTGATGAAATGCGCATGCGGCACGTCGTGAACGAGTTCGTTGGCGGCGAGGCCGGCGAGCCCCCGATCCTCGGCGATCAGCCGCGCGCTCGTCGCGCCTTCGATCTCGGCGAGCGCCCCGAGATCGGCCTCCTCCGCGACGAGAGGCGCGAGCACGGCGGCACGCAGCCGGGCCGTCGTCACCAGCCGGACAGTCCGCGGGAACGCCTCGGTAACGACGGGGACGCCGTCGATCAGCACTCAGAGGCCGCCGCGAACGGCGTCGACGTAGCGGCGGACTTCCAGCATCTGCGGAATGCCGCCCCTGACCATCGACCCGATGGGATCGAGTCCCGCGAACAGCGGACCCCGGTTTTCGAGCCGCGGCCAGCGGTCCGCCATGTCGTCCGCGAAGAGCAGGTGCAGCCCCTTGTAGATGCCGACGAGCGCGGAGATCCGCGTGAGCTGGTCCTGGCTCAGCGGCCGGTCCTTGCCGCCCTGCTTGAGCCGCTCCCAGGTGCTCGTCGACACATCGAGCAGCGCCGCGGCCTCATGCCCGGTCAGGCCCCATTGGGCAACCAGCCGCCGGTAGGCCTCGAGCGCCACCTTCGACAGCCGCGCCCGGTCGGCTTCGGCGGAAAAATCCTGCCGCTCGGGCAGCATCGGCATCGGAGTCGCGATTGCCGGCATCCTTGCGTGCTCCATCAATTGAGTAAAGATTATATATCAGATGATGGAGGAATGTCCAGATTGCAAGTCAGGGTCCGCCCGGCACTAACCTCGCCTCGGTTGACCCGCAACGGGCAAATCCCATATTCACGCTGCTGCCTCCTTAAGGACTGCCCCGTGGCCATTCGACCCATTCTCATCCTGCCCGACCCGCGCCTGCGTGCTGTTGCCGATCCCGTCGAGACGATCGACGACGAGATCAGGAAGCTCGCGAGCGACATGCTGGAAACGATGTACGACGCCCCCGGTGTCGGCCTTGCCGCGCCGCAGGTGGGCGAACTCAAGCGCGTCGTGGTCATGGATCTCGCCAGGGACGACGAACCCAAGGCGCCGACCGTCATGGTCAATCCGGAGATCCTCAGGTTCTCCGACGAGACGGTCGTGACCGAGGAGGGCTGCCTTTCCATTCCCGAGCTCTTCTACGAAGTCGAGCGCCCGGCCGAGGTGACGGTCCGCTATACCGACCTCGACGGCAATACGGTCGAGCGCGAGGCCACGGAGCGCTTCGCGATCTGCGTGCAGCACGAGCTCGATCACCTCGATGGCGTGCTCTACATCGATTACCTGTCGCGGCTGAAGCGCGACCGGGTGCTGAAGAAGTTCCAGAAGGCCGAGCGGCTGGCCAAGCGCGCGAGCTGACCGCCTGCGAAGCGCGACCAGCGAATACGCCCCGCAGCCGGCTCCTGCCGATTCGCTATTGGCGTTTAGCCATTCGCCCTGCACAAGAGCCGATCGACCAGCGGAATCACGATGCGCATTGTCTTTATGGGCACGCCGGAATTCGCCGTGCCCACGCTCACCGAAATCGTTGCCCGCGGCCATGAGGCCGTTGCCGTCTATACCCGCGCGCCCAAGCCCGCCGGCCGCGGC
>CAYRNE010000057.1:0-11077 GCA_964425245.1 uncultured Devosia sp. | reverse complement strand
CGGAAGGTTGTTGACGACGCGGTTGCCGATGGTGATCGTGCCGGCGGTCACCGTCTCGAGGCCGGCAATCATGCGCAGCAAGGTCGACTTGCCGCAGCCGGACGGCCCCACGAGGACGACGAACTCGCCGTCGCCGATATCGATATCGACGCCGTGAATGACCTCCACGGTGCCAAAGGACTTGCGTGCGCCCCGGATCGCTACCTGCGCCATTTCCCCCGTCGATCCTCCAAAATCCGAATTTCGAGACGAAACTGTTAACCGACGATGGCGGCCGAGTCCATCGCCGGCTTCCGGCGGCTTGCGCACATTGATGAGACTCGGGAGCCCACGCGAGAGAGGACGCCTCCGAAAATCCGGCGCGCGGTCCGCCGAAACACAAGGCCGGATATTAAAGCCAAATTTACGCCGGGCTCCGTAGGCTCGACCTCCCCGGTGGGCGGCCGGGCAGGAAGAGTATCTTGTCGTTATCTCGCGTTAACTTCCGCGCTTTGAGGTCGGCCTATTTCAAGCCGGCCTACATCCCGGCGATTCTGGCGGTAATCGTCCTGATCGTCGCCGGTTCTTTTGCCGAGTATCAGAACAACAGTCTCCACCAGCAGCGCCTGAGGGCGGACGTGCTCGCCAACATGAGCGTCGTCCGCGCCAAGCTCGAGGGCAGCATCAACGCCAATCTGCAGTTGGTCCGCGGTCTCGTCGCCGCCATCTCGACCGAGCCGGACATGGATCAGGCGCGCTTCGAAGACCTTGCTTCCAAGCTTTTCGAGGTGCCGGGCACGCAGCTCCGGAGCATTGCCGTCGCGCCCGGCCTCGTCATCACGATGACTTATCCGATGGCCGGCAACGAACGGGCCATCGGACTCGACTACCGCGCCAACGAGGCGCAGCGCGAGGCGGCGCTGCGGGTGATGGAGACGGGCGAAATGGTCCTTGCGGGGCCCGTGGAACTCGTCCAGGGCGGCCGCGGATTCGTGGGCAGGTTCCCGGTCTACGTCGGCACCGGCAAAGGCCGGTCCTTCTGGGGACTCGTCTCGGTGGTCATCGACGTGGAACGCCTCTACGATCGCGCCGGCCTCTACGACCCCTCCCTGCCGATCGACATCGCGATCGCCGGAAAGGATGCGCTCGGGCAAACCGGGGCGCAGTTCTACGGCAGCCCTGACGTGTTCGCGGATGATCCGGTACTTTCCGAGATCATCCTGCCGTACGGTTCGTGGCGCATGGCGGCGGTGCCGAGAACCGGCTGGAACGTCACGGCACCGGGGACCTGGGCGCTACGGGGCGTGGTACTCCTGCTCGGCGCGCTGGTCGTCTTTCCGATCGTCATCGGCGGCCGGCTGCTCGAGGAGCGCCAGCGCAACCTCAGCAAGCTCGAGAGCCGCGAGGCGGAGCTGCGCCGCTTGTCGCACCGGCTGAGCCTTGCGCTCGAAACCTCCCGCGTCGGCGTGTGGGAGTATGAGATCGAATGCGGCGCGCTCCACTGGGACGACCGCATGAACGAAATCTACGGCCTGCCCACGGACGGCGGCGGGCGGACCTACGAACACTGGCGTTCGCGGCTTCATCCCGACGATCTGCCGCGGGCGATGGAGGACTTCCGCGTCGCGACCGAGGTCACCGGGCGCTACAACAGCGAATACCGGGTCGTGACGCCGGACGGCACGGTCAAGCACATCCGCGCCATCGGCCGGGTCTACGAGGACCCTCGCTCGTCCGCGCGGATCATCGGCGTCAACTGGGACGTGACGCAGGACGTCCTGCTGAACGAGGATCTCAAGCGGGCGAACCGGCTCAGCGAAGCGCGCAATGCAGAGTTGGAGGCGGCCAAGGCGAGGATCGAACACAACTCGCTGCACGATTCCCTGACCGGGCTCCCCAACCGGCGCTATCTCGACGAGATGCTGAAACGCCACGTTGCAGAGGGCGCTTCCGGGCGGCGCGAACTGGCGCTGCTCCATATCGACCTCGATCGATTCAAGCAGATCAACGACACGCTCGGGCATGCGGCGGGCGATGCCATGCTGGTCCACGCCTCCGAGGTGCTCAAGGCCAACGTACGCGAAGACGACTTCGTCGCCCGCATCGGCGGCGACGAGTTCATCGTCGTCTGCGCCTCGACCGGCGATACGGAAATGCTGACCGGGCTGGCCCAGAGGATCATCGAGACGATGCGCCAGCCCGTGGCCTATCAGGGCCACGAGTGCCGCTTCGGCGTCAGTGTCGGCATCGCCCTGGAAGAGGGCAGTGAAATCGATCCGCAGCGGTTGATGATCAATGCCGACATCGCCCTCTACCGGGCCAAGAGCCGCGGACGCAACCGCCTCGAATTCTTCACCGCCGCGCTGCAGGCCGAGGTCGTCAAGACCAAGCGGGTCGCGGACGAAATTCTGAATGGCCTCGAGGCGGATCAGTTCCTGCCGCACTATCAGCTGCAGTTCGACGCTCACTCGCTCGATGTCGTCGGGGCCGAGGCGCTGGCGCGCTGGCGGCACCCAACGGACGGGATCCTGCCGCCAAGCGGATTCCTGTCGGTCGCCGAAGAGCTCAATGTGGTTTCGACCATCGACCGCATGATCCTCGAGCAGGCACTCCGGGACCTGGAGGCGTGGCGCGCGGCCGGCATCGCCGTTCCCCGCATCTCGGTCAACGTCTCGGCGCGGCGCCTGCAGGACGAGAATCTCGTCGCCGGCCTCAGGCACCTCAGCATCCGGCCGGGGTCGATCGCCTTCGAGCTCGTCGAATCCATTTTCCTCGACGAGAGCGACGACGTCGTCCTGTTCAACATCGATCGCATCAAGGACCTCGGCATCGAGATCGAGATCGACGACTTCGGCACCGGCTATGCCTCGGTCGTGAGCCTGCTGAAGCTGAAACCGAGCCGACTCAAGATCGACCGGCAACTCGTCGGTCCCATCGTGGAATCGCCGGCGCAGCGTCAGCTGGTCGAATCGATCATCGATATCGGCCGGTCGCTCGGCATCCAGGTGATTGCCGAGGGGGTCGAATCGCTCGAACATGCCCACATCCTGCGTGATCTCGGCTGCACCGCGCTGCAGGGCTTTGCCTTCGCGCGGCCGATGGCGTCGCCGGACCTGCCGGCATTCGTCAACTCGGCGGGCTGGCGGCAAGCGCCGCTGATCGATGCTCCCTACGTCAATCGGCGGGAGCGCCGGGGCGCGAGGCGCTGAATCTCCTTCCGTCCGGCCGCGTCCGGCCCGACGGCTCCACATGGTTGCCGCTTGCGAAATGCCGGTCGCGGGACCATCGTTATTGCGTTGGGCCTTCCGCCCCTACCCGACCCAGGACGAAAGGCCGACGCCTATGCCGCACGATACGCCCCTGATCTCGACGATCGTTGCGGGCCTCGTGCTGGCCTTCGTCTTCGGCGCCATCGCCAACCGGCTGCGCATGCCGCCGCTCGTCGGCTACCTCATCGCGGGAGTGCTCGTTGGCCCCAACACTCCGGGATTCGTTGCCGATGCCGAACTCGCGAACGAACTCTCGGAAATCGGCGTCATCCTCCTGATGTTCGGGGTGGGGCTGCATTTCTCGCTCAAGGACCTGCTTTCGGTTCGCGCCATCGCGATACCGGGTGCTGCGGTCCAGATCGGCGGCGCGACAATCATGGGGCTGGGGCTAGGGCTCCTCCTCGGCTGGTCGGTCGGCGGCGGCCTCATGTTCGGGCTCGCACTCTCGGTCGCCTCCACCGTCGTGCTGCTGCGTGCCATGCAGGATCGCCATCTGCTCGACAGCGAACGCGGCCGGATCGCCGTAGGCTGGCTCATCGTCGAGGACATAGCGATGGTCCTCGCGCTGGTGCTGATTCCCACGCTGGCGCCGGTCCTCGGCGGCACGGAGATCGAGCTCCACGATCCCTTCATCGACTTCGTCGAACGGGCGATCAATGCCGAACTCGGCCTCCTGGGCATTCTTGCGGTCACCGTGGTGAAGCTCGCGGCTTTCGTCGGCTTCATGCTGGTCGTCGGCCGCCGGGTGATCCCCTATGCGCTTCATTTCACCGCCCATACCGGCAGCCGCGAACTGTTCCGCCTCGCCGTCCTCGCCATCGCGCTCGGCGTCGCGGCCGGATCGTCCTACCTCTTCGGCGTCAGCCTCGCGCTGGGCGCGTTCTTTGCGGGCATGATCCTTTCCGAGAGCGAACTCAGCCACCGGGCCGCGCAGGAGACGCTGCCGCTCCGCGACGCCTTCGCGGTGCTCTTCTTCGTTGCGGTCGGCATGCTGTTCGATCCATCGATTGTCTGGGAGCAGCCGCTGCTGGTCGTCGGCACGCTGTTCATCATCCTCGTCGGCAAATCGATCCTGGCGTTCCTGATTGTCCTCGCTTTTCGCCGGCCGGTGGCGACGGCCCTCACCATCTCGGCCAGCCTCGCCCAGATCGGCGAGTTCTCATTCATCCTCGCAACGCTCGGCGTCGGCCTGGGCATCATGCTGCCCGAAGCACGGGACCTGATTCTCGCCGGCTCGATCATCTCGATCCTGCTCAACCCCGTGGCCTTCATGGCGTCCGACGCCTTGCGGCCGTGGCTGGAGGGCCGTTTCGGCAGGCCGGGGGAGGCACCGGAGATGGCCGTTGCCGGGGGTGGCCCCGCCGCTCCGCTGCCGGCCGAGGAGGAGGAGGCCGTCGCCCATCCGACTGCACTCACCGCACATACGGTGGTCATCGGCTATGGCCGTGTCGGCAGCGTGCTGTCGGAAGGCCTGATGAAGGCCAGGCGCCCCTTCCTCGTCATCGAAGACTCGGACGGGCCCGTCAAAGCGGCGCGGGGGGCGGGGATCGAGGTCATCGAGGGCAATGCTGCTTCCGGGCAGCCGCTTCACCTTGCCAACGTCGCCGGCGCAGCGACGGTCGTCGTCGCCATTCCGAACGCGTTCGAGGCGGGACAGGCGGTGGAGCAAACCCGCAAGGCAAATCCATCGGCCTTCATCATCGCCCGGGCGCACTCCGACGAAGAGGAAGCCCATCTTTACAACCTCGGCGCGAGCAAGGTGATCATGGGCGAGCGGGAAATCGGTCTCGCCATGTTCGACCTGGTCCAGCATGGCCGCAGCCAGATGGCGGCCAGATCGGGGCTCGAGGCGGTCGAGGCCGCCATCGTTCCCAAGGACGCGGTGCCGCGGCGGAAGCTGCCTCGCGAGCCCGAGCGCACCCTGACCGGAATCGACGAGGTGGAACTCGCCAAAGCAATCGGCGTGCCCGTTGTCGAAGCCCCGGCGTCCGCCGAGGCGGCGCAGAGCGGATCGTCCATGGTGAGCGAAACCGTCGTCGACGTCGACGAGGGCGCGATCACGGAAACGAGGGAGCCGCTCCCTGCCGACGAGGTGACCACCGATGCGGCGGCAGCGCATCGCGAACCGACGGCGGAAGAGCTGCTGCCTGCGCCCGATGAGCCCGGGCCGGCGGCAGGGCCTCAGAGCATTCCGGATGAGGCGCAGCCGAAGATCAAGCGACCCTCGACGCGGCCGGCGGAACCCTTCGCCCTCGCCGATTCAGCCGGGCCAGCCGAGGCGGCGGAGACGATCGCTGCCGGGGACGAAGCGGCCGCCGAGAAGAACGTCTGAGGTCGACCGGGCCGCAGCTTTCGGCTAAGTCTATTTAGCCGGTCGCGATTTCCGTCCGGCTGCGAACGGCGAGATGATCTCACAACGGGCCAAGTATGCGCTTCGGGCGCTGGTGGCGCTCTCCCGCGCCCCAATGGGCGCACCCGTTCTGATTCTCGACATTTCGCGCAGTCAGGCGATCCCGAAGAAATTTCTCGAGCAGATCCTGCTCGAGCTCAAGCGCGCCGGCATCGTCGCCAGCAAGCGGGGCCGGGCGGGCGGTTACGTTCTGTCGCGGCCGCCCGACGCGATCACCTTCGGCGAGGTTTTGCGGCTGATCGACGGGCCCATCGCCCCGCTTCCCTGCCTGAGCAAGATCGCGTACCAGCGCTGCCGTGACTGTGCCGACGAAGGCACCTGCGAGATCCGGCAGGTCTTCGCCAAGGTGGCGCTTGCGACGCGCGGCGTCCTCGACAGCACCACGATTGCCGACGCGGTGGACGCCGGAATGCCTGTTCTGGCCGAGTAGGGAAAGTCCCGCTTTCGGCACGTTTGGCAAAGCATGCTGGCAAGGCGGCGAGGACAGCTGCAATTGTGCCGGAATTGCTCAACGAAATGCGGTTGTTGGGAACGATTTTTCGTTTCCAAGATGGCCGTGGAAAGTTGTTAACCTTGTGAATGACGACTGACCAAGTAGAGTTATTGGCGTGACTGGAGGAACCCGAATGAAATCGACCGCCAGGATTGTCGCGCTCAGCGCTTTGATGGCCTCACTCGGCCTTGGATTTGTCATCACCACCAGCGGCGCCCACGCGCAGGACGAACTCGTCAACGTCTCATACGACCCGACGCGCGAACTCTACCGCGAATACGGCGAGTGGTTCAGCGCATACTGGCAGGAGCAGACCGGCCAGGCGATCGGTGTCAGCAACAGCCACGGCGGCTCGGGCGCACAGGTGCGCGCCGTGCTCGACGGCCTGCCGGCCGACGTCGTGACCTTCCCGCTCGAGGGAGACGTGCTCGCCCTCGAGCAGGCCGGCCTCGTCGAACCCGGCTGGGAGGCAGAATTCCCGGAGAACTCCTCGCCCTACACCTCGACGATCGTCTTTCTCGTCCGGGCCGGCAATCCCAAGGGGATCCGGGACTGGGGCGACCTGGTCGGTGACGGCATACAGGTCATCACCCCCAATCCGAAGACGTCGGGGGGCGCGCGCTACAATTACCTCGCGGCCTGGGCCTGGGCGAAGGCACAGGAGGGCGGGTCGGACGAGACGGCTCAGGCTTTCGTCGCCGAGCTCTATCAGCACGTGCCCGTGCTCGATACCGGCGCTCGCGGCTCGACCAATACGTTCGTCCAGAATAGGGTCGGCGACGTGCTTCTCGCCTGGGAAAACGAGGCGCTCCTGACGCTCAAGGAATTCGGAAACGACGAATACGAGATCGTCGTACCGTCCCTCTCGATCCTCGCCGAAATCAAGGTCGCGATCGTCGACAGCTACGCGGACGGCAACGGGACGCGCGAGGCGGCGACGGCCTTCCTCGAGCAGCTCTACAGTCCCGAGGCGCAGGCGATCATCGCCAGGAACTTCTACCGGCCGCGGAACCCCGAAGGCATCGACGCGGAGACGCTCGCGCTGTTCGAGGACGTCGAACTCGTGACCGTCGACGAGGCATTCGGCGGCTGGGCCGCGGCACAACCGACCCACTTCGACGAGGGCGGCGTATTCGACCAGATCTATTCGAGCAACTGACGAAACCTGCTATACGGTCAATGCTGGGGCCACGAGTGATCGTGGCCTCAGCCGTGTAGTGACATGAGGGGCGGCTCATGAAGCGTATGCGGTTCCGGCAACCCAGCATAATCCCCGGATTCCGGCTGACCTTCGGCTTCACGCTCCTCTACCTGAGCGTCATCGTTCTCATTCCCATCGTCGGGCTCTATTTCAAGACCTTCGAACTCAGCTGGGAACAGTTCGTGGCCATCGTCACCGGCCCAAGGTTCCTCGCGGCGCTACGGCTGAGCTTCGGCGCTTCGCTTCTTGCGGCCCTCTTCAACGTCGTCATCGGCGTCGCGATCGCCTGGGTCCTCGTGCGCTACCGGTTCTTCGCGCGCCGGCTGCTCGACGCCATCATCGACCTGCCCTTCGCCCTGCCGACGGCGGTGGCGGGCATTTCGCTCACCGCGCTCTACGTACCCTCCGGCTGGTTCGGGAGCCTGTTCTCGCCATTCGGCATCACCATTGCCTATACGCCGGTCGGCATCTGGATCGCGCTCGTATTCATCGGCCTGCCGTTCGTCGTCCGCACGGTGCAGCCGGTGCTCGAGGACTTCGACCGCGAAGTGGAAGAGGCGGCGGCGACGCTCGGCGCGAACCGCCGTACGACGATCCTCCGGGTCGTCTTGCCGCCGCTCATTCCGGCGGTCCTCACCGGCTTCGCGCTCGCGTTCGCCCGCGCCGTCGGCGAATACGGGTCAGTGATCTTCATCGCCGGCAACATCCCGCGACAAACCGAAATCCTGCCCCTCCTCATCGTCTTCCGCCTCGAGGAGCGAAACTATGCGGGAGCGGCGGCTATCGCGGCGGTGATGCTCACCATCTCCTTCGTGATCCTCTTGATCATCAATCTGATCCAGGCCTGGAGCGCACGGAGGTTCGGCAATGACTGACGCTGTGCTGCGCGATTCCCGCGCCGGGCCGCGCCGGCGTTTCCGCCCGGCAACGACGGAATCGCGGCCGGTGCAGGTCCTGCTCATCGGCCTCACGGTCTTGGTGCTCGCGGTCTTCCTCGTTGCGCCGCTTGCCACCGTCTTCGTCCAGGCGCTCGGCATGGGAATCGGGCCGGCGCTCGCGACGCTCGGCAATCCCGAGGCCTTGTCGGCGATACTCCTTACGCTCCTCGTCGCGGCGATCGCCGTCCCCTGCAACCTCGTCTTCGGGATCGCCGCGGCCTGGGCGATCGCCAAATACCGGTTCCCGGGCCGCACGTTCCTGATCTCGCTGATCGACCTGCCGTTCTCGGTCTCGCCGGTGGTCGCGGGGCTGGTCTACATCCTGCTCCTCGGCCCCTTTGCGCCGATCGGCGGATGGCTGCTCGAGGACTTCGGCGTTCGCATCATTTTCGCCGTGCCCGGCGTCGTGCTTGCCACGATCTTCGTCACCTTCCCGTTCATTGCCCGCGAATTGATCCCGCTAATGCAGGAGCAGGGGACCGGGGACGAGGAAGCGGCGCTGTCGCTGGGTGCCAGCGGCTGGCAGACCTTCTGGCACGTAACGCTGCCGAACGTGAAGTGGGCCTTGCTCTATGGCGTGCTGCTGTGCAATGCGCGCGCCATGGGGGAGTTCGGGGCGGTCGCCGTGATCTCGGGGAAGCTCCGCGGCGAGACCGTCACGATGCCGCTCCAGATCGAGCTCTTCTACCAGGAGTTCAGCGCGCTGGCGCAGGTCTCCGCGTTCAGCCTTGCGGCGATCCTCGCCGGCCTCGCCCTCTTCACGCTCGTCATCAAGACCTGGCTGGAATGGCGCTATGCCGACCAGTTGGCGGCTACCCGCAGCAAGCACTAGGGAAAGCGTCTCATGGAAGTCCGCGTTGCCAATGTCCGCAAGGAGTTCGAACGGTTTCCGGCGCTGCACGACGTTTCGCTGCAGATCAACTCGGGCGAACTGATCGCGCTGCTCGGACCGTCCGGCTCGGGCAAGACGACGCTCCTGCGGCTGATCGCCGGACTCGAGCAGCCGACCGGGGGCGCCATCTTCTTCGGCGAGGAGGACGCGAGCAACAAAAGGGTGCAGGAGCGCAACGTCGGCTTCGTGTTCCAGAGTTATGCGCTCTTCAAGAACATGACGGTGCTCGACAACGTCTCCTTCGGTCTCAGGGTCAGGCCGCGCGCGACGCGCCCGCCAAAGGCCGAGATCCGGCGGCGCGCGCTCGAGCTGCTCGACCTCGTGCAGCTCTCGGGCCTCGAAAGGCGCTTCCCCAGCCAGCTCTCGGGCGGCCAGCGGCAGCGCGTGGCCCTGGCGCGCGCCCTCGCCATCGAGCCGCGCGTCCTGCTCCTCGACGAGCCGTTCGGCGCGCTCGATGCGCAGGTGCGGCGCGAGCTTCGCAAGTGGCTGCGGGAAATCCACGACCGGACCGGCCACACAACGGTGTTCGTTACCCATGACCAGGAGGAGGCGCTGGAGCTTGCCGATCGCCTCGTAGTGATGAGCCAGGGCAGGATCGAGCAGGTCGGCTCGCCCGACGAAGTCTACGACCGGCCGAATTCACCCTTCGTCTTCGGCTTCATCGGGGAATCGAGCGTGCTGCCGGTGGAAATCGAGAACGGAGAAGTATGGACCGGCGGACGGGCGACCGGGCTTTCGGCGTCCGTTTCGCCGGCCGGCGCAGCACAACTTTATTTCCGCCCGCACGACATCGAACTCGTCGAAGACGGGGCGGCGCTGGTGGGTGTCGTCGCGGCTTCACGCCGGGTCGGCGGCACGCGCCGGGTCGAGCTCGAGATCGGCGCAGAGAAGGGGGTGGTCGAGATCGACCTGCCGTTCGACCATCCTGCCGGCATGAAGACGCGGATCGCCTTCCGTCCGAAGCGCTGGCGGCTGTTTCCGGCGCAGCGCTAGGCCGGACCGCAGCCTCCGTGCGCTCAGCTGGCGGGCTTGTCCGGTCCGTTACCGGATTTCCCTGCGGGAGCGTTGCCCCTGGGGTACTTGATGAAGAGGTTCCACACCGCATAGGCAAGCGCGGCGCCGGTGATCAGCATCCAGAGCTGGTCGCGGTTGACGAAGGTCTCCCACGCAAACCAGATGGCAACGAGCGCCGTCACGAGCGCGCGCAGCCAGAGCGGCCGAAACCATTCGATCTCCGAGTCTCTCAAGGCGGGGGCTCCTTCGCGCCGGTCTCATCCGTTCCTAGCGCCATCGCGGTTCTGAGGCAAAGCCAGTCTTATCGATCGTCGCCTTCGGGCGCCGCCATCGCACGGGCCAGACGGCCGGCGATCTTTCCTTCGCGGCGAAATTCGCTAGCCTGCCTTCCGCAACGGGGTGCCAGCATGTCCGATCCTTTCGTCCATTCCCGGCTTTCCGGGAAAGTCGCCCTGATCACGGGCGCGGCGCAGGGTATCGGGGAAGCCGCGGCGCGGCTCTTTGCCGAGCGCGGGATAGATGCGCTGTTGCTTACCGACCGCAATGCGGAGCGCGTCGAGGCCGTCGCGCGGTCGCTGGGGGAGCGGGCGCGCGCCGTTCCGGCCGAACTGCAGGACCTCGGTGCCGTCCGCAAGCTGGTCCCGGCAGCGGAGGCGGCGTTTGGGCGGCTCGATATCGTCTGCAACGTTGCGGCCTCGACCGAGCGCGGTTCGATACTCGATACCGACGAGGCGCTCTACGAGCGAATTCTGGGCGTCAATCTCAGGGCCCCGTTCTTCCTGATCCAGGATGCGGCCACGATGATGCGGCGGCTCAGGATCGAGGGCGCGATCGTCAACGTCGCGTCCGTCAATGCGCATGGCGGCGCGCCCTTCCTTGCC
>CAYRNE010000056.1:0-11119 GCA_964425245.1 uncultured Devosia sp. | reverse complement strand
ATGTAGGGCAGCACCACGCCCTGATAGGCGACCAGCGGATGGAGCGCGTTGGGAACGGCGTGCTTCATCACCACCGCGCTCTCGCTCAGGCCCTTGGCCCGCGCCGTCTCGACATATTGCGCGTTGAGGGTGTCCAGCAGGTTCCCGCGCATGACCCGCATGTTGTAGGCGAGCCCGCCGAAGGTCGCGATGAAGACGACCGGCCAGACGTGCTGCACGAGATCGACGAACTTGTTCCACGACCAGGGCGCGGCGCTGAACTGCGGGGAAAAGAAGGTGCCGAAGTTCTGCGAGTTCAGCCGGAAGGCGAGGAAATAGAGAATGATGATCGCGAGCAGGAATCGCGGCACCGTCATGCCGATGAAGGAGATGAAACTGAGGACGGTATCGGCCCAGCTGTATTGTCGGGTGGCGGCGACGATGCCGAGCGTGACGCCGAACAGCGTCGCCAGAATGTGACAGGTCAGCGCCAGCAGGATGGTGGGTGGCAGGCGGTCGGCGACGACCTCGGCGACGGGCCGGTTGTAGTAGAAGCTGTGGCCGAAGTCGCCGCGCGTCACGATACCGGTGACCCAGCCGAGGTATTGCACGGGAAGCGGCTCGTCGAGCCCGTATTGCTCGCGGGCGGCATCGGCGACGCGCTGGGCTTCGACCGTCGAGACGCCGCGCGCCGTCAGCATGCTGTAAACGTAGTCGCCGTAGTCGCCGGGCCGCGCGTGAATGATGCCGAAGGTCACGAGGCTGAGGAAAAACAGCACCGCGAGGGCCGCCGAAATGCGCTGCGTGAGGAAGCGGAACATCGGTCCTTGAACCTCGCTCGGAGGGGACGGCAAGGGGACGAAAGCCCCCTCGCCGAGATTGTGCCGGATCGGCCTGCCGGTCTAGCCGGGTTCGCCGGGGAGGGTCTCCGGCTGCAGCTGGTACTCGGGATGCTGCTTGTCCGCTGGCACGTAGACGCGCTCGCGGATGATGTTGTCCTCGGCCCAGTTGAAGAGGAAGATCGGCGCGCCGGCAGGAATATTGGCGAACCGCTTGTTGACGATCAGCGCACCCGGGTACTGGGTGAGACCGATCGTATAGACGTTCTCGGTCACGAGCTTCTGGTAGCGCTTGATCAACTCGACCTGCTCGGCCGGGTCACGCGACTGCGTGAAGGCTTCGACGACATCGACCATCTCCTCCTCGAAGGGCAGGAGGTCGAGTTCGCCGTCCGGTCCCGCCCGGTGGCCGACGGCAATTTGCGGCCCGGTGGGCGCCAGCGCCACGGTGTTCTGGACCACCGTCGACAATTCGGACGAGTTGATGCGGCCCGCGGCCCAGTCGAACTTGCCCGACAGGGCAAGGTTGTCGCGCGTGGTGCCGTCGACGATCTGCGGGATGACCCTCAGGCCGACGCGCTCCATCATGGCAACGATGGTCTCGCCGATGGTGCGGTCGGTCTGGTAGTCGCCGTTGATCAGCATGGTGATCTCGACGTCTCCGCCGCCTTCGGGGAAGTTGAGGAAGCCGTTGCCGTCGGTATCCTCGAGCCCCGCTGCCGCGAAGTCCGCCTTCGCCGCCTCGGGGTCGTAGGGGTAGTAGACCGTCGAGTCCTTGTCGTAGAAGGACGTCTCGGCATAGATACCGCCGGGATAGGGCGTCGTGAACGGCCCGCGCACCAGCGCTTCGCCGAGCTGCTGCCGGTCGATGGCCCGGCTGACGCCGCGGCGGAAGTTCACGTCGCGGTTGAGCTCGCGAACCGCCTGCCCGCGCTCGTCCGGCTCGCCCCAGCCGTTGCCCGAAAGATTGGGCGTCAGCGTGTAGGCGATGGTGCGGGCGCCGAAGGCGAGCCGTGCCGGGGAATCCGCCTCGGCGGCGCGGCGGAGCGACTCGACGTAGTTCTCGGGCTGCTCGAGGTTGGAGAAGTCGCCCGTGCCGGCCACGGCCTGCACGTCGCGATCGCCCCAGGTCGAGAGCCTGTAGATCATCTCGTCGAGATAGGGGAGCTGGTTGCCGGCCTCATCGACCTTCCAGTAATACGGATTGCGCCGCAGGATGACGATGTCGTCCGGCCGGTGCTCGGTGACGACCCAGGCACCGAGGACCGGATAGTTCAGGTAATCGGGCCCCGGGTAGTTGCGGTAGGTTTCGTAGGTTGCGTCCGGATTGTACTTGGGATGATGGTCCTTGAGGATGTGCGCCGGGTTCGGGCACATGTTGCCGTAGGCCATCTGGTACAGGTACTGGGTCGCGAAGGGCTGGGTGAACGTCCACTTGATCGTGAATTCGTCGACGATCTCGAGCGTCGTGCCTTCGCCGAAGGTGGACGCGGTCGTCCCGGTCGCCGAGGTGATGTTCGGATCCTGGATGTTGTCTTCCCAGAGGAACCGGATGTCCTCGGAGGTGAACGGCACGCCGTCCGACCATTTGGCGCCCTCGATGAGGTGCATGGTCAGCTCATAACCGTCCTCCGACCATTCCCAGCTCTTGGCGAGATTGGGCATGGGCGCCAGTTCTTCGGCCTTGACCATGAACAGCGGGCCGGTGCGCGTCAGGCATTCGTAGAGGCCGATGTCGATGCCGCCCCAGCCCTGGTTGTTACCGGCGAGGAAATTCCAGCCCTGCGGGCGCCCGCCGATGACGTGGCGCATGGTGTCGCCGTAGACGCCGACACCGTCGGGCATGTTGGCGGTCTTATAGACCAGGGGCTCCTCAGGAAGCCGTTCCTCTACCGGCGGCAGCAGGCCGGCGTTGACGTACTTTTCCGTCACCCATGCCGGCTCGTGGTACTCGGGCAGGGCCTTGTATTCGAGGATATCGCCGATGCCGACGAAGACCGGAGACTGTTGCGCCTCGAACTTCGGCGGATCGGGCGGCAGGGTCTGACCCTGCGCGGCGAGAACGGCGACGCCGAGCAGCAGACCGGCCCCGTAAAGGGCAGTGAAGTGTCTACGCATGTTTCCTCCCTTGCCTACGGACGGCGCATCACGCGCTTCGGCGGCACTCTTTCCCGCCAGCTTGTCCGTACGGGACAAATGCTAGAACTTGCCCTCCCCGCGGCAATGCGCTTATCTCAATCAGTTCTTCCGGTTTCTAAAGACGTGCCATGGCAGGCGAGACCACCAATCGACGGGGGCTTCCGGCGCGCCATCGCAAAAAGGCCACGGCGCCCGTGCCCCGCCCGGACCGGAGTTTTTATGCGCAGACGAAGGCCTTCGGCCGGTTCGGTATCCGCTGGTTCGACCCGGTGCTGATGCCTGCCGAGCACTTCCACGGCCACATCGAACTCAACTGGCTCACGGCCGGCAGCATGGAGTACCGGTTCGACAACCGGCCGTTACAGATCCCGTCGCGGCGACTGATCATGTTCTGGGCCGGCATCCCGCACCAGACGGTCGCGATCGATCCCGGTCCCGCCGGCAACGTCCGCCAGTGCAATGTCTACCTGCCGCTCGACAGCTTTCTCCACATGCCCAAGCTCGGGCAATTGACCGAGACCATGATGGGAGGCGGCATCGTCGCGTTTCCTCCCGAAACGATCGGCGAGGACACCCTCCTGCGCTGGCATCTGGATTATCGGAGCGGCGATGCGGAGCGCGCCGACATCCTCAAGGAGGAAATCGCCCTGATGCTGCGCCGCGCGGCGGTCACCGGCTGGGACGAACTGATGGCGCCCTGGATCGAAGCCAGCGGTCCCGCGCCGCGTGCGGCAACGCCGCTGCGCTACGTGGTCGCAATGCTCCGCCACATCCTCGAGCACCTCAGCGAACCGCTGCGGGCAGAGGACGTCGCCAAGGTGGTGGGGCTTCACCCCAATTATGCGCTCAACCTCTTCAGCGGGGTGATGCGCGTTCCCATGCACAAGTTCGTGGTCAGGATGCGGCTCATCCGGGCGCGGCACCTGTTGTTCGAGGGCAACCTCTCGATCGAGAACGTCGCCTTCGAATCGGGCTTTTCGGCCCTGAGCCAGTTCTACGTGCAGTTCCGCAACGCCTACGGGCTGACGCCGCGCCAGATGCGCGCCCATTACCTGCGCTGAGCTGCGCATTGACCGGAAGGACGTGTTTACGTCGGCAAGGGCTTTCGCCGTGAACCAGGAGATGGCGAAAGCAAAGCCGGTCCGATGCTGCGGGCAAGCGGCGCGCCGGGTCCGCCCTACCGGCGCTCGACGGCGCGTGCCGCTGAGGCGGCGGAACCCGCCCGGCGCCGCGGCGAGTCTGCCGCGGGTGCGGGCGGCCCGTCGCTCTCGCCGGGGATGAGCTGAAGCGGCCAGAGCTTGCGGACCGGCTGGGCGGCGGCGCCATTGCCGGCCCGCATGGCGCTGACGAGCGCCCCGGCGAGTGCCTCCCCGAGGGCAAAGAGGTCGACCCGATAGCAGGTCAGCCGCGGAAACAGCGATCGCGACTGCGCGGACTCGCGAAGCCCGATCACCGAGAGATCGCGTCCGGGGACGAGGTTCAATTCCTCCATGCGGTGGTACATGCCGATGGCCATCAGCTCGTAGCTCAGGATCACCGCGGTGGGCCGCTGGGGCATCGCAAGCAGCTGGTCGACAAGGCCGTAACCGCCCTGTTCGTTCGACGTGATCGGCACGATCAGGTCGCCGTCGGCAGTAAGGCCATGCCGCTTCATCGCCGCCCGGAACCTTCGGGTAATGACGTAACGCAGATTGATGCCCGTCATCGGCACGGCGATGGCGATGCGGCGATGGCCCATGCCGGCGAGCCGCGCGACCGACGTGTCGATGTAGTCCTCAAAATCAAGGTCGATCCAGGGGTAGTCGCCGGGGCTTTCCGAGCGGCCGAGCAGCACAAAGGGAACGCCGGCACCGGTCAGCATCTCGATGCGGCGATCGTTGCGCTGCGTTGCCGAGAGGATCACGCCGTCGACCATGCGGCGGCCGATGATACGGCGGAGATAGTCGGCCGGATTCTCCTCGGTGCTGCACGGAAGCACGATGAGATCGAGATCGTTTGCAGCCAGCGGCCTTGCGGCGCCGGCGAAGACGTTCATGAAGAAGTTGTCGCTGTTGGGCGCCGTGTCGGCATTCAGCTCGATCATGAAGCCGACGGTGTTGGTGACGCCCTGCCGCAGGCTGCGGCCCGACTGGTTGGCGACGTAACCCAGTTCCTCGGCCGCCTCGAGCACACGCTTGCGCGTCGCCTCGCTGACATCCGGGCGCCCGTTCAGCGCGCGGGATACCGTTCCGATCGAAATGCCAAGGTGCTGCGCGAGCCGCTTGATTCCGTGCATCCGGGTCCCTCCTGGCGCGCCTTATACACAGTGTCGGAAACGTTTACGATTCCCAATTGACTCGCGGCCTGCAGGCGTCATAGCGTCGGAAACGTTTACGGACCGCCTCGTCTTGCGGATTTTCGTAAACGTTTACGGCACCGTTGCCTCGGTGGCGGCGCCGGGGGAGGACAATGTAGATGCCATTTCGCGCCGTTCTGGCGGGGTGCGGAGCCATGTCCAAAGGGTGGCTAGAGGCGCTCGCCTCGCCTGCCCTGCGCGACAGGATCGAGATTGCGGGGCTCGTCGATCTCGACCGGTCCGCCGCCGAGCGCCGTGCCGCCGAATATCGGTTGAACGGCGTCGCCGTCGGCACCGACCTTCCCGCGGTGCTCGGCGCGACGGGCGCCGATGTCCTTTTCGACATCGTTCCGCCGGGCGCGCGCCGCTCCGTCGTCGAGACCGGGCTCGCGCACGGCTGTCACGTCCTTTCGGAAAAGCCGATGGCGCTGTCGCTGGCCGATGCGCGCGCGCTCGTCTGCGCGGCCGAAGCCGCGGGGCGTCTGCATGCGGTCGTACAGAACCGGCGCTTCAATGTCGGTGTGCGGCGCATCCGGGCGGCGCTCGAGAGCGGGCTCATCGGCACCCTCAACGCCATCCACAGCGACTTTTTCGTCGGCGCGCATTTCGGCGGTTTCCGCGAGGAAATGCAGAACGTGCTGCTCGTCGACATGGCAATCCATACATTCGACGCCGCCCGCTACATGTCGGGCGGGAGGGCGGTGGCCGTCTATTGCCACGAGAGCAATCCGGCAAGCTCCTGGTATGCGCACGGCTCGGCCGCCAACGCGATCTTCGAGTTCTCCGACGGCGTCATCTTTACCTATCGCGGCTCGTGGAGCGCGGAGGGCGCGAACACCAGCTGGGATGCCTCCTGGCGGATCATCGGCTCGAGGGGCACGCTGCTCTGGGACGGCGAAGACACGTTGTCGGCCCATGTCGTCGACGGCGACGCGGGCTTTTTCCGGCCGCTGCGCGAGGTCGAAGTACCGCCTCCGGTCGACGAGGGGCGGACGCACGGGCACGAGAGCGTCATCGGCGAGTTCCTCGAGGCCATTGGCGATGGCCGCGAGCCGGAAACGTCCGGCCGCGACAACCTCAAGAGCCTCGCCATGGTCTTCGGCGCCATCGAAAGCGCCCGGACGGGGCAGCGCGTTCGGATCGAAGCCCTGGGGGCGCAGTCATGACCGACCCGGCGAAGTCCATACGCATCGGCACGATGGTCCAGGCCTCGTCCGGCAATGCCGCCGAGAGAATCGCGGAGCTTGCGCCTCTGGGCTTTGAAAGCTTCGAGCCCTTCTTCTGGCAGACGACCAACGGGCAGGATCTCGCCGAGCTCGGCCGGCGCTGCCGCGACGCGATCGGCAATCGCGACATCACGATCTCGACCCTCGGCATGTTCGGCAATCCGCTCGAGGACGGCGAAATCGACCGGCAGACGCTGCAGGGCTGGAAGGACTGCATCGACAATGCCCACCATTTCGGCGCGACCTGCGTTGCCGGCTTTACCGGGCGGCTGCGCGGCCGGCCGCTGCCCGAGAGCCTGCCCCGCTATCGCGAGGTCTGGAGCGAACTCGCGAGGCGCGCCGCCGACAAGGGCGTCCGCATCGCCTTCGAGAACTGCGCCATGGACGGCAACTGGCAGGCCGGCGACTGGAACATCGCCCACAATCCCGACGCGTGGGAGCTGATGTTCAACGAAACGCCGGACGAGAACCTCGGGCTCGAATGGGAACCCTGCCACCAGCTCGTCTATCTGATCGACCCGCTGCCGCAGATCCGCAAATGGGCGCACCGGATCTTCCACGTGCACGGCAAGGACGCGACGGTCCGCTGGGACGTGATCCGCGAGCACGGCATCTTCGGCAAGCATCCGTTCGTCTTCATGCGGACGCCCGGGTTCGGCGACAGCAACTGGACGGACATCATCTCCGAATTGCGCCTCGCCGGCTGGTCGGGATCGATCGACATCGAAGGCTGGCACGACCCGGTCTACCGCGACGCGCTAGAAATGACCGGACAACTCCGTGCGCTCGATTACCTGAAGCGATGCCGGGGAGGCGACTACGTGAACTTGGCCGCGCAGTACGAGGGAGGAGACCCGTCGCTGCGTCGCGCCGTGTGAGAGGAGAGCCGCCCGCCGCTGGGCTGCCCTCTTCGCAACCGTGCGTAAGCACAAGGGAGGAAGAGCATGAAAAGGTTTTCGTTCGCATTTTTTTCCGGAATCGCGGCCGGCGCCGTTCTGGCCGCGTTACCGGCCTTTGCACAGGTGACGCTGAAGGTCTGGTCGATCGACGGGGCGAATGCTCCGGGCATCGCCGACACCCTCAGCAAGGAGTTCGACGAGCAGAACGAGGATATCGTGGTCGAGTACCGCGTGCTGCAATTCGATGAGCTCGTGACCGAGTCGACGCGTGCCATCGCCACCGGCCAGGCGCCCGACATCATCTCGTTCGACAACCCCGACTTTGCGCTCTTCTCGTCGCGCGGCGCAATGCTCGACATCACCGACCGCGTCGCCGCGTCGACGGTCATCAAGACGGACAGCTACTACGCAGGCCCGCTCAACTCGGTGACCTGGGACGGCCGTCTCTACGGCCTGCCGAAATACACCGATACGATCGGGCTCTTCTACAACAAGGACATGTTCCGGGCGAAGGGCCTCGATCCCGACGATCCGCCCTCGACCTGGGACGAACTGCTGGAGGCCGCGCGCGTGCTGAACGATCCGGCGGCGGGCGTCTACGGCATCACCTTCTCGGCCCGCGGCAACGAGGAAGGAACATTCCAGTTCCTGCCCTGGATCCAGATGAGCGGCGGCGATTACACCAAGGTCAACGGACCCGGCGCGGTGAAGGCGCTCGAACTCTGGAAGACCTTCCTCGACGAGAAGCTCGCGAGCCAGGACGTGCTCAGCGTCGGACAATGGGACTCGACCGGCTTCTTCAACAACGGCCAGGCCGCCATGGCCATTTCGGGCCCGTGGGAGCTGAACCGGATGGCCGAGGACGCCGACTTCGAGTGGGGCGTCGCGCTGCTGCCGACCGAGTCCGAAGGCAGCCAGCGGGCATCGGCCCTCGGCGGCTTCGACTGGGGCATCACCGCCCAAACGCAGCATCCCGACGAAGCCTTCCGGCTGCTCGAATTCTTCTATAGCCAGGAGCATCGCTTCTTCCCCGAGTTCTCGAGCATCCCGGCGCGCAGCGACATCGCGCTGCCGCCGACCGGGGTCGAACTCAAGGACGCCGCGCTCGAGGTGTTCCAGGAACAGCTGAAATATGCTGCACCGCGCGGACCGCATCCCGAGTGGCAGAAGATCTCGAAGGCGATCTACGACGCCATGCAGGCGGCGCTCACCGGCCAGATGACGGCGCAGGCGGCGCTCGACCAGGCCCAGGCCACCATCGAGGGCATCGTCAACTAGCCTCCTCCCGGCAGGGCCGCCCGGCTTTCCCCGTTAGGGCCGGGCGGCTCCAGACTTGAGGCAATGGGCACCGGGAGGACCTCACGGATGGCGCAGGAGTTGAGCGAACGCAACCATGGCGCGTCGGCTCTCGGGCGAGCGGAGCCCGACGCATCGGCCGCGTCTGCCGGCCGCAACCCGCTGGTGCTCGGCTGGCGCAGCATCGTCCATGGCAAGGGCTTCGACATCCTTCTCGTCGCGGTGGCGTTGCTGTTCCTCATCGCCTTCGCCGGCCTGCCGCTCGTCTACAACGTGCTGATGAGCTTCCAGCAGGTGGACATGTTCACGCTGGGAGTCCTGTTCCGGCCGTGGGCCGGGTTCGACAACTATATCGCGGTGGTGAACCAGCCCGAGTTCTGGCTGGTGATGCGCAACACCGTCTTCTTCGTCGTCGTCTCGATCGGCGTGCAGTTCACCCTCGGCTTCGCGCTCGCGGTCTTCTTCATGCAGCGCTTTCCTGGCTCCTCGATCATCCGCGGCCTGTTCCTCGTCTCCTGGGTGATGCCCGCCCTTGCCGTCGGCGCCATCTGGAGCTGGATCCTCGCCGCCGATTCCGGCGTTCTCAATTTCATCCTGCAGTCGCTGGGCATCATCCGGGAGAACATCTTCTGGAAGTCCGATCCCGCTTTTTCGCTGTGGGCCGTGACGATCGCCAATATCTGGCTCGGCCTCGCCTTCAACATGCTGCTGCTTTCGGTCGGCCTCGCCGGCATTCCCCGCGACCTCTACGAAGCGGCGGCAATCGACGGCGCCAATGCCTGGCAGCGGTTCTGGCTGGTCACCGTCCCGATGATGCGCTCGACCATCGGCGCGGTGCTGGCGCTGGGCCTCATCTACACGCTGCAGCAGTTCGACCTCTTCCCGCCGCTCACCGAGGGCGGGCCGGCCAATTCATCCATGGTGGCGCAGGTGTGGGCCTGGCAGCAGTCGTTCCGGCTCTACGATTTTGCGCGCGGCGCGACGATCTCGGTGATGATGGTCGCCCTCGTGCTGATCGCCGCGGCAATCTACGTGCGCTCGACGCGGCAGGAGGTGCACGAATGACGGACTTCTCGCCGTGGACACAGCGGCTGATGCTGCTCGCCGCTCTGGCGCTCGCCGCAATCTACCTTTTTCCGCTTTACTGGATGTACGTCACGGCCGTTAAGGGCCAGTCGGAAATCTATGCGATCCCGCCGACGTTCTGGCCGCTCGACCCCAATCCCGGAATCTTCGCCGACGTGTGGCAGCGGCGGAACATGGGCTCGTTCCTGTGGAACTCGCTCGTTATCGCGACCGGCGTAACCGCGCTGACGGTCGTCCTCGGCGTGGGGATCGCGTATGTCCTCGCCCGCTACCGCAACGCCTGGGTCGACGTCTGCCTCTTCGTCGTCCTCATGCTGCAGGTGCTGCCCCCTTCGCTGATGGTCACGCCGCTGTTCGTGGGCTTCAATCAGGTCGGGCTATTGGAAACGCCACGGTTCGCCGTGATCCTCGCCTCCGCCGCGCGCTCGGTGCCGCTGTTCGTCGTGCTGGTGAGGGCAACGTTCATGACCGTGCCGCGCGAACTCGAGGAGGCGGCGCTGGTCGACGGGACGACGCGCTGGGGCGCGTTCTTCCGCGTCGTCCTGCCGCTCGCGCGCAACGGCATACTGGTCGTTGCGATCCTCACGTTCATGAGCGCGTTCGGCGAATACCTCTACTCGCGGTCGATCATCCAGGACCAGAACCTGCAGCCCGCGAGCGTGGGCCTTGCCGGCTTCGTCGGCCCGAACTCCCGCGACTGGAACGGCATCATGGCCTATGCGGCAATATACGTGACGCCGATTCTTGCGATCTTCGTGCTGCTGCAGCGCAGGATCGTCGCCGGCCTGACCTCGGGCGCGCTCAAGTAACGAAGCGCCCCCGCCGAGAGTGCGCGACTACGGGTCGAAGAAGCCCCTGTCCTCTTCGCTCAGGTAGGGCGCCGCGGCTTCCGCGTTTATGTCGAGCCCGAGCCCGGGATTGGGCAGCAGGTCGACCATCGAATCGTTGACGATCCGGCCCTCCGGAAGCCCCTCGACGATGTCCGACCACCAGGGGTCTGACGCACTCGGATACTCGAAGGCGATGTAATTGGCCGGCAGCGTCGCGCAGACATTGATCAGCGCGCCGAGGCCGAGCAGGCCGTTGGCGGTGCCGTGCGGCGCCATCATGATCGAATGCATGTAGGCGAATTCGGCGATCCATTTCAGCTCGGCGATGCCGCCGACATCGGCCGGATCGGGACCCACCACGCGGACCGCCTGCGTTTCGATCAGCTCCTTGAAATTGTGCCGGAGGTAGATCTGCTCGCCGGTATGGATGGGTGTCGAGGTCGACGTGGTGAGCTCGCGATAGGCCTGAGGGTTCACCCAGGGCACGTAG
>CAYRNE010000055.1:0-11130 GCA_964425245.1 uncultured Devosia sp. | reverse complement strand
GTCAATGCGCTGTCGGGTCTCTCGATCGGGTTTGCCATTGCCGCGATCGACAAGGTTCGTGCGGCTTACGAAAAAATCGCGCACCCGCCCCTCAGGGTTCCCATGCCCGGTCCGACGGGGGAATCCAACGTGCTCGAAATCCATCCGCGTGGCATCGTCCTCTGTCTCGGTCCGGACGAAGCTTCCGCCCGGCGTCAAGCCGAACTTGCGCTCGCGCACGGCAACGGAGTCGTCGTGGTCGCACCCGGCGCGGCCGCGATCGCAAACGAGCTCGGTGCCGATGGTTCGATCATCGGCGGGGTCGACAAGCGTCTCGCGCCGGCAGCCATCGAAGCCGGACTCCAGGTCGATGCCGTCTGCCACTTCGGCGACGACGAGGCGCTGAAGCCATGGCGGCAGGCGCTGGCGCGGCGCGAGGGCCCGATCATTCCACTGATCGCGAGCGAGGCGGATGCCGACCGGCTGATCATCGAGCGGCACATCTGCATCGACACGACCGCCTCGGGCGGCAACGCCGAACTCCTGGCGCGGCCGTCGGGGACCTGACGTTGCGTCCGGCGGCCGCCTGACCGGCCTCGAGGGCTTGACGGATCACGACCTCTCCCGCCAGCAATGCACTCCGGAGGAATGCCATGCATGTTCTGATCATCGGCGCTGCCGGAATGGTGGGCAGGAAGCTCAGCGCCGCACTCATAAAATCCGGCCGCATCGCCGGGCGGGAGATCGAAGCACTGACGCTCGCCGACATCGTCGAGCCGGAGGCGCCGGCGTTCGGCGGCACGGTTTCGACCAGGGCAGCCGACCTTTCCGCGCCGGGCGCGGCCGCCGACCTCGTCGCCGGCCGGCCCGATGTCGTCTTCCACCTCGCCGCGATCGTTTCGGGCGAGGCGGAGGCCGATTTCGACAAGGGTTACCGGATCAACCTCGACGGCACGCGCTACCTGCTGGAGGCCATCCGGCAGGAGGGGCTCCTCAGCGGTCCCTACCTGCCGCGTCTCGTCTTCACCTCGTCCATCGCCGTCTTCGGCGCGCCGTTTCCGGAGGCCATCGGCGACGAGTTCTTTTCGACTCCGCTCACGAGCTACGGGACGCAGAAGGCGATCTGCGAGCTGCTGCTCAACGACTACTCACGCAAGGGATTCGTGGACGGGATCGGCATCCGCCTGCCGACGATCGTGGTGCGGCCGGGCAGGCCGAACCTTGCGGCATCGGGTTTCTTTTCGAACATCCTGCGCGAGCCGCTGAGCGGCAAGGAGGCCGTACTGCCGGTCGGGCGCGACGTGCGCCACTGGTTTGCGAGCCCGCGAGCCGCCGTGGGCTTCCTCGTCCGTGCGGCGGAAATGGACACCTCGATGCTGGGCTGGCGGCGTTCGCTCTCGGCGCCGGGGCTGAGCGCCACCGTCGGAGACGAGATCGAGGCGCTGCGGCGGGTGGCGGGCGACAAGGCTGTCGCGCTGATCCGCGAAGAGCCCGACGAGCGGATCATCGGCATCGTCGCCGGCTGGCCGCGCAACTTCGACACGAGGCGGGCGCGCGAACTCGGCTTCGTCGCCGAATCCAGCATGGACGAAATCATCCGTGCGCACGTCGAGGACGAACTCGGCGGAAAGATCGGCGGGTGAGGCACGAGATCAGGGTAATCAAAGGCCTTCTCGTATCGCGCAGAAGACCGACTTGCCGCGCACTTTGAAGTCTTCGCCTACTGAGAACTCGGCATCGCGACGGTAATCGGAGCGGCAGCCACCACGTTGGTCGGGATCGATTGTGTATCGGTCTGCCCACCGCGAGGTAAGCGGACCGTCGCTCTTGTCGGTGACCAGCAGCATATCGAGATCGAGTGTGTACTTATCGCCCGAGCGCTTTGCCACACACTTGAGCGTCATGTCCGACCGAATGTTCTCGATATCCCACCTGCCGAGCCAATCGCTGAAGACGCCACCGCAGCTGTTGATGGATCGTTTGGTGCACCTGAAAGACTGTGTCACCGCCTTCTGCAGACCGCAGGCCGCTCCCGATGACCGTCCACCGGTGTGGAGCAGGACGGCCTCGCTGGTGAAGGAGGCATAGATCGTGAAGTCCTGCATGCCCTTTCCCGAGTAAGTGATTATCGCAGTGTTTCCCGTGAGGTCCTGGGCAGCAACGGGCACGGTCATGAAAAGAAAAAGAATAAGCGTCAGACAGCGAAGCATCTACCCATCGACTCTCGCGGCGGCGGTCGATTCATGCTAGGCGACGGGCCGCCAAGCCTGCAAGCACGCTTTTCGCTTGCCGCCTATTCCTCCGGCACCACCCCTCGTCCGTTGGCTGCATAGGCAGCTTCGACCAGTGCGAAGGTCTTGAGGTTGTCTTCCGCCGACGTATCGGCCGGCCGCCCGGCCTGCACCGCCTGCAGCATGTGGCGGTTGGTCGTCAGCACGCTCTCCTGCGCCACGTGCCAGGGCCGCTCGGCCCAGGGAAGCACGGGCGGATCGGCATCGATCGAGGTCACCTCGCCGTTCGCGGTCACGTCGATGACGCTGCCGATGCGGGTCGCGATCGCGCCCTTCTCGCCCTCGATTTCGAGCAGCGTCTCGGGGAAGGTGTCAGGGAGTCGCCGCGATTCGTACGTGCATTCGACGACCGAAACCGCGCCGCCCTTGTGGCGCATCAGCATGGTCGCGGTATCCTCACCGGCAACCTTGGGGTTGCGTCTTTGCAGCTCCGCGGACAGCAGTTCGACTTCGCCGAGCAGGAAGCGTGCCACGTCGAGCACGTGCACGCCGACATCGGTCAGGATGAAGCGCTGCTCCCGGGCGAGGTACGGCTGGCCGGTATAGATATCGTAGCCGGTTCGAAAGCTGATGCGGGCCCAGGTGGGGGTGCCTATGCGACCCGAACGGATGATCTCCGCAACCTTCAGCATCGGGCGCTGAAAGCGGAAGTTCTCGTGAACGGCGAGGAAGGTTTCGGCCTTCCTGCCGAGTTCGACCATGCGCCGCACCTCGCCGATGTCGCGGCCGAAGGGCTTTTGTACGACGGTGGGGATGCGGCGGCCCATCGTCAGCTCGGTGAGCTTCAGGTGCGAGCTCACCTGTGTCGCGACGTCGACGAGCCCGAGCCGCTCCTTGTCGAGCATCTCCGCGGCGTCGGTATACCAGCGGGCGCCGAACTTCTCGCCGGCCGCCCGCGCCTTGGCTTCGTCGATGTCGCACACGGCGACGAGGTCGGCGCCCTCCGCCTTCAGGTCGGTCCAGGCGTGCAGATGGTTGGGGGCAAAGAACCCGCAACCGACGAGACCGATTGCAATGCGTTGCGCCACACTCGCCTCCCCTCGTTCAACGGCTGCGTCGTTTGCCGGGCCGGGCCCGCGGCGGCAGCCATTTCTTCGCCACGCGGCACGCCATCGTATAGGCCGGATCATAGACGTTGCCGACATCGTAGCGCACCACCTGCCCGAGTAAATGGCTCGCGGCCACGGTATCGAGCCCGTAATCGTCGGCGAGCCAGAGCAGCATCTCGGTCGTTGCGTGCTGGAGCGCCTGCTCGAGCGGCCGGGCGTTGCCGACCGTGAAAATGTCGTCTGCGGTCTCGCCGCGCGGCCAGCCCTGCGCCCGCTTCTTCTCGACGGTGAGTGTCACCTCGACCTCGTAGCTGGTCTCGATGCCGGTGCCGACGATTTCCCCGTCTCCCTGGGTCGCGTGGCAATCGCCGAGAAAGAACAGCGCACCGTGCACGAAGACCGGGAACCACACGGTCGTGCCGGGACCAAAGAGCCGGTAATCCATGTTGCCGCCGTTCCGGGCGCTGGTCGCCGTCGAAAAGGCCTGCCCCATGGAGGGGGCGACGCCGAAGCAGCCGATCATCGGGGAAAGCGGCAGCTTCCACCGGGAGAGCGCCGGCGGCGGATCGGCGAGCCTGACGGTCCCCATCCGGCGATCGATCTTCCAGGTCGCGGCCTCGCGCGGCGGAAGCCCGCGGACGGTCTCCGGGTCGACGACGTTGGCGGCAACGACGGCACGTGTCCAGCCGGTCGGCCTTGTCGGCGACATGCGGACAATGTCGACGCGCAGCGCGTCGCCGGGTTCGGCCCCCTTCACGAAGATCGGTCCGCACATCGGGTTGGGCCTTGGAGCGCGCTGCACGTTGCGATGATCGAAGCCGCCGGCGTCGAGCGTCGGCACGATCACGGTGTCGCCCGAAGCGATTGTCAAATCCGGCGGCAGGGTACCGAGCACGTTGTGATAGGTGGTGGGTATCAGTCTATGCGTCGCCATCATGCCTCCCCGTCGTCCTTGCTGGGTAACCCGCACCGATAGTGCGAGCAAGGTTCCGGGCTTGCATGGCGGTGCGCGCCATGGGAAAGCCTCGGGCGCGGAGGAAACACATGCGGCTTTGGGTTCTCGTTGCATCCGTTTTTGCTTTTTCGCTGCCGGCCGTCGCCCAATCGCCGGATGACGTGAACCGGGTGCTCGACGTCATTTTCGGCGACCACGCGAAGTTCGAGTCTGCTTTCGCCGCGCTCCAGGAGGCCGTTGCGGAGGAAGATGCCGAGGCCGTGGCGGCGCTTGCCGCGTATCCGCTCGTCGTAAAGGTCGACGAACGGCGCGAGGTGGGCTCGGCCGAGGCGTTCGTTTCGCTCTACGACCAGATCATGACGGACGAGATCGTCACAGTGATTGCGGAGCAGGAATATGGGTCGCTGTTCGCGAGCGACCAGGGGATCATGTTTGGCCGCGGCGAGGTCTGGATGAGCGGTGTCTGCGAGGACGATACCTGTGCGGTCTGGGATGTCCGGATCATCACCATCCAGTCGGCGGAACCATGAGTCCGCGTCCCCGGCGCATGCAGGTTTCCCGCCGGCGCGGCTTCGACCTCCAGGCTGCGTCGCGCGCGCTCAACGGACTGCCGGCAAAGCTCGTGACCCGCCCCGGCAAGTGGGGGAATCCCTTTTCGATCGACGAGGTCGCGACGCAATACGGCATCGATCGTGCTGCGGCGCAGGCCAAAGCCGTCGCGATGGCGGGCGACTGGCTGCGCGGCAAGCTCGATCGCAAGCTGTCGCCGGGACCGCCACCGTCGCGGGAGGAGATCCGAGCCGAGCTTGCGGGGCACAACCTCGCCTGCTGGTGCAAACCCGGCACCCCCTGTCATGCGGACGTCTTGATCGAACTGGCGAACGACTGAAGAAGGAAGCCGACGCGCCTCGCCCGGTGTCCGGCGGAGGCGGCGCAACTCTGCAAAAACAACGGAAGCATCATGGCACGTATCGTCTATCTCACAACCATCGAGTTCGGGGCAGGAGCCATCAGCACGCTCCGCGACGCGCTCGGCGAACTCGGCGTCAAGCGGCCGCTGCTCGTCGCCGACAAGGGTGTCGCCGCGGCGGGCCTTGCCGGCAGGGCGCAGGAGTTCCTGCGTGCAGGGACGCCGGTCTATGACGGAACGCCTCCGAACCCCACGGAGGGCGCGGTACTCGCGGCGCTGGAGCGATACAGGGCCGAAGGCTGCGACGGGATCATCGCCATCGGCGGCGGCTCGCCCATCGACCTGGCCAAGGGCGTCGCCCTGCTCGCAACGCACGAGGGCAGGCTCGAGGACTTTGCGTTGATCTATGGCGGGCTCGAACGGATCACCCCGAGCGTCGCACCGGTAATCGCCGTTCCGACGACCGCCGGGACGGGCGCGGAGGTCGGACGGGCGGCCCTTCTCACGCTCGAGGACGGGCGCAAGCTCGGCTTCATCTCGCCGCACCTGATCCCCAGGCGCGCCATCTGCGATCCTGAGCTGACCCTCGGCCTGCCGCCGCGGCTCACTGCGGCGACAGGCCTCGACGCTCTGAGCCACTGCATCGAGACGTTTGCATCGCCGCGCTTCAATCCGCCGGCCGAGGCCATTGCACTCGACGGAGCGGGGCGACTCTGGCGCAACATCGAGGTTGCTTATGCCGAGGGCTCGAACCTTGCCGCCCGAACGGAAATGCTGATGGCGGCAGTGATGGGCGGTCTCAGCTTCCAGAAGGGGCTGGGCGCCGTGCATTCGCTGAGCCACGCACTCGGCGGGCTCAAGGACGTGAGTCTCCACCACGGCACGCTCAACGCCATCCTTATGCCGATCGTCATGCGGTTCAATGCGCCGGCGCTCGGCGACAAGCTCGGCCGGCTCAACGCTGCGCTCGGACTGGCACCGAATGCAGATCTGGCAGGGGAGCTGGACGCGCTTAACCGGCGCCTCGGCATTCCAGGCGGGCTGCGCGAGCTCGGCGTGCGAGAGGATCACTTCGACTGGGTCGTCGAGCGGGCGCTCGCCGACCACAGCCATGCGACCAACCCGCGCGAACCCGGCGCGGACGACTATCGAGCGATGCTCATGGTGGCGATGGGGTAGGCGCGAGGCATGACAAAGACGATCGGGAGGAGGATGTGACGAAGACGCGGATCGGGATCGTCGGTCTCGGCATGGCGGTGACGCCTCATGCGAAGGGGCTGATGGACCTCGCGGAGATTGTCGAGGTGGCCCATGCCTTTTCGCCGAGCGAAGCGCGCCGGCAGGCCTTCGCGGAGCGATTCCCGTTTCCGCTGGTGGACAGCCTCGACTCGATCCTCGATGATCCGAGTGTCGATGCGGTCCTCGTCCTCACGCCGGCGAATACGCACCAGGCGATTGCCGAGCGCTGCGCTGCTGCCGGCAAGCACGTCCTGCTCGAAAAGCCCCTCGAGATCACGACGGCGCGAGCCGAGGTGCTGGTCTCGGCCTGCCGCAAGTCAGGCGTCACGCTCGGCATCGTGCTGCAGCACCGCTTCCGGCCCGCGGGCATGCGCCTTGCGGAGGTACTGGGATCGGGCCAGCTCGGGCAGATCGTCGGATGCTCGACGGTGATCCGGCTCTGGCGGCCGCAATCCTATTACGACGAACCCGGCCGCGGCACGTTCGTGCGGGACGGCGGCGGGGTATTGCTTTCGCAGGGCATCCATACGCTCGATCTCATGCTGAGCCTCGCGGGCCCCATCGCGGAGGTCACCGGCTACGTGACGACGACGAGCGTCCACCGCATGGAGACCGAGGACATGGTCTGCGCCGCCGCTCGCTTCGCCGGCGGTGCGCTGGGAACGATCGACGCGACGACGGCGGCCTATCCGGGTTTTCCGGAACGGATCGAACTTGCGTGCGAGAAGGGAACGGCGGCGATCGTTGGGACCGAACTGCTCGTTCAGTTCCACTCCGGCGAGAAGATCGTGATGGCGCCGGATCGGACGGCGGGCGGCACGGGGGCCGACCCTATGGCGTTCCCGCACGAGTATCATCGCTCGGTGATGGCCGACTTCGTCGAGGCAATAGGCACCGGCCGCGAACCGCGCGTTAGCGGCGAGGAGGCTCTCAAGGTGCATCGGCTCATCGATGCCCTCATCGAAACGGGCAGGACGGGCAAGCCGGTTGCGGTCGCGGGGGGTGGCACTCCGGCCTAGTTGCTGAACAGCTCCGGGTGGGCCTGCGCGATGCGCGGAAGCGACATGGCGATCTCTGACAGATGGGCGCGCATCGCGGCCTCGGCATCGTCGGGGGCGTGCCGCGCCAGCGCATCGACTATGGCTGCGTGCTGGCCGATCAGCGTCTCGATCGGGGTCGCGTCCGGCATCGAAAGGTACCGTACGCGATCCATCTGAGTCTTGAGGTTCTCCAGCACCCGCCAGGCGTAGTCGCAGTCCGCCGCGTGGGCGAGCGCCTGGTGGAAGGCCTCATCGAGCCGCAGAAACCGGACGTGGTCGGCGGCCATGTTTGCGGCGCGCTGCTCGTCGAGAATGCGGGTGAGGTCGGCGAGCTTGCCGGAAGATGCCTCGAGCGCCGCCTTGCGCACTACTGCCACCTCGATTGCTTCACGGATGAAGCGGGCGTTCTGGACAGCCCGGATCGAAATGAGCATCACGAAGGTGCCGCGCTGGGGCCGGACTTCCAGCAGGCCGACCTCCGCCAATTTGATGAAGGCCTCGCGCACCGGCTGGCGCGAAACGCCCAGCCGCCGCGCCACCTCCGCCTCGGAGAGAAGATTTCCCGGCCTGAGCTGGAGCTGGACGATGGCTTGCCGCAGCGCATCGAAAACGCGGACCGACATCGTTGCCTGCCGCAGCAGCGACGGATCGTCCTCCAGTTTCAGGAGTGTGTAGTCCACGCTCATCTTGACGCCCAGGATACTACCATACTAGTGTGGTGACAATCGGCGCACGGAACGTGGCCGACGATGGGAGGACGATCATGACCAAGCCAATTTTCAGGGCCCTCGCGGCTGCGGGCGCTGCTGCCCTGATTTCCGCCGTTCCGGCACTTGCAGCCGATTACACCCTCAGCGTCAATACGGCGCTCGCGACTTCGGACCCGCTCTACAAGGGCCTCGAAAGCTTCGTCGAGAACGTCGCAACCGCCAGCGGCGGCCGCATCGAGGTCAAGCTGTTCCCGAATTCCCAACTCGGCCCCGACGAGGACGTGCTGGAGCAGGCGCGCGCCGGCGCGCCGGTCGCGGTCGTTGTCGACGGCGGCCGCCTCGCCAATTTCGTCAACGAGTTCGGCGTTCTCGGCGCCCCCTACCTGGCTTCGGGCTACGACGGCATCCGCAAGGTCGTGACCTCCGACATGTTCGAGGAGTGGGTGCAGAAGCTGCACGATGCTTCCGGCCACCAGGTGCTGAGCTTCAATTGGTGGCAGGGCGAGCGGCACGTTTTTGCGAACGTACCCGTGGCGACGCCCGCCGACCTCGCCGGCAGCCGCATGCGGACGCCGGGCGCTCCGGTCTGGGTCGAGACGGTGACAGCGATGGGCGCAGTGCCGACACCCATGCCTTATGCCGAGGTCTATGCCGCGCTCGAGCAGAAGGTCATCGACTCGGTAGAGGTGCAACTTCCCGCCGCGTGGGGCTCGAAGCTCTTCGAGGTCACCAAACACCTGAGCAAGACCGGGCACATCAACCTGATCACCGGCCTCGTCACGAGCGCCCAGTGGTTCGACAGCCTGCCCGAGGATCTGCAGCAGATCCTGCGCGACGAGGCGCTCAAGGCCGGCGATATTGCGTCATACGGCACGCAGGACGCCCTCGCCCAGATCGAGGCCGACCTCGCGGCGGAGGGGGTCGAGATCAGCACCCCGGACATCGCGGTGTTCCGCGAGGCGACCGCGGGTGTCTATGAGAAGCTGGGCTACGGAGCGCTTCGCGACGAGCTGCAGGCGATCGCCAGCGCGCCCTGATAGTATCTCCCTCCTGGCATGGATGCGGTCTGAGGCCGCATCCATGCGCGTTTCGCTGCGCGGGGTAAACCGAAGTGCTCAAGCGACTTGCGCAGATCGAGCTCGCGATCTGCTTTACACTTCTCGCGGCGATAACGGGCCTCGTCTTCGTTGCCGCGATCATGCGGTTCTTCGGTCACCCGCTGACCTGGTCGATCGACATGGCTCAGCTGCTCTTCATCTGGCTGTGCATGCTCGGCGCGACGCGCGCCATGCGGGAGAAATCGCATCTCGGCATGGAGATCGTCGCCAAGCGGCTGGGATACCGTCGCCAGTTCTGGCTCGAGATGGTCTGCTCCGTGATCGTTTTGGTGTTTCTCGGCATATTGTCCGTCGAGGGCCTGAAGCTGACCTTCCTCAACATCGAACGCACCTTCGGCGATTCCACGCTGTCCTATGCCTGGGTCACCGTCGCGGTGCCGGTCGGCTGCGCGCTCCTCGGGATCGCGCTCCTCCACAACATGGTCACCGCGTTCCGGCGCCGCGCCGAGGGCATGCTGATCTATAGCCGCACGCCGGCCGATGGCGACGCCTCGGCGCAACCGTTCGAGCTCTAGACCATGACGCTGATCGGCATCGTCTTCGTCGTCCTCATGGTAGTCGGGATGCCCGTGGCCTTCGCCACGGGCATTGCGGGGTTCATCTTCTTCTTGACGACGCCCGGCATGCCGACCTCGATCGGCGTGCAAAAAATCGCGACAATGAGTCAGAGCTTTCCGCTCCTCGCCGTTCCATTCTTCGTCCTTGCCGGCCACCTCATGAACGAGAGCGGCATCACGCAGCGGCTGCTGAAGATGAGCTATGTTGCCGTCGGCTGGATGTCAGGCGGGCTGGCGCAGGTCGCGATTCTGCTCTCGACCCTCATGGGCGGCGTTTCGGGCTCCGCGGTCGCCGATGCGGCGATGGAAGCGCGCATTCTCGGCCCGGCGATGGTGGCGAAGGGCTACGGCAAGGGCTTTTCCGCCGCAGCGATCGCGGTCGGCTCGCTGATTACCGCGACGATCCCGCCTGCGATCGGGCTCATCCTTTACGGCTACATCGGCAATGTTTCCATCGGCCGGCTCTTCCTCGCGGGCGTTATCCCCGGCATCCTGATGATGCTGGTGCTGATGGCGACGGTCTATGTGATCGCCAAGCGCCGCGGCTATGTCGTCGCCAACAGCGAAAAGCCGACGTTCAAGGCTCTCGCCGTTGCGGCCTGGGATGCCAAATGGGCGTTGCTGTTCCCGGTGGCGCTCGTCCTCACCATCCGTGGCGGCGTGTTCACCCCGTCGGAAGTCGGCTCCTTTGCCGTCGTCTATGCGCTTGTCGTCGGCTTTGTTGCACACCGCGAGATGACGTTCGCCAAGGTCTGGCGGGCATTCGCGCACGCCGCCTCGGACATCGGCCTCATCATGCTGATCATCCTCATGTCCGGCATGATCGGGTTCGCGACGATCTATTTGCAGCTGCCGCAAAACCTCGCCGGCTGGATGCTGTCCGGCATCAACGATCCAAACATGATCGTGATGGTGATCCTCGCCTTTCTCCTGATCGCAGGCCTGGCGCTCGATTCGACGGTCATGGTGCTGCTGCTGACGCCGATCTTCGTGCCCATCATCGTGCAGGCGGGCATGGACCCCGTGCACTTCGGTATCCTCATGATGTCGATCGTGACTCTGGGGGGAATGACGTGGCCGAGCGGCTCCGCGATGTTTGCAGTCTGCGCGCTGATGAACGTTTCCATCGAGGAGTACTCGATCGCGTCGATCCCATTCATTGCAGCGATTGTTGCACTCATCGCCGTACTGGTCTTCATGCCGGGGCTCGTGCTCTGGCTTCCCGACCTCGCGTTCGGGTAGTGGTTGAAATGCCGGAGGCAACCCTTGCTGCTTGTTGCCG
>CAYRNE010000054.1:0-11149 GCA_964425245.1 uncultured Devosia sp. | reverse complement strand
GCGCGGCCTGCAGGATGCCGTGATGTCGATCCGGGCCCAGCCGGTGAAGACCGTTTTCAGCCGCATGCCGCGTCTCGTGCGCGAGCTCGCCGCCAAGACCGGCAAGAAGATCAGGCTCGACACGATCGGCGAGAACACCGAGATCGACAAGACGATCATCGAGCAGCTTTCGGATCCGCTCACCCATATGATCCGCAACTCGGCGGACCACGGGATCGAATCGCCCGAGGCGCGCCTGGCCGCCGGCAAGCCGGAGACCGGGACGATCCGCCTTTCGGCGGAACAGGCGGGCGGCAATATCCTCATCGTCGTCGAAGACGACGGGCAGGGAATCAATCGCGACCGCGTGCTGCAGGTCGCCCGCGACAGGATGGTCGTGGGCGCCGACCAGCAGCTCAGCGACGAGCAGATCGACCAGCTCATCTTTGCACCGGGATTTTCGACCGCGGAGGCGGTGAGCGACATCTCCGGGCGGGGCGTCGGCATGGACGTCGTGCTTTCCAACATCAAGAAGATCGGCGGTTCGGTCCACGTGAAGAGCTGGACCGGGCGCGGCACGCGCATGACGTTCCGGCTGCCGCTGACCCTCGCGGTGCTCGACGTCATGCTGGTCAAGGTCGCGGGCTCGCCCTACGTCATCCCGCTCTCCTCGATCGTCGAAACGATCCAGTGCGCGCGCGCCAACTTCTCGCGCATGCCGACGGGCAGCCAGGTGCTGCAGGTTCGCGGCGAATACGTGCAGGTCGCCGACCTTGCGGAGCGCTTCGGGATGCCGACCGACGTCGCCCCCGAGAGCCGGTTCGTGGTGCTCTGCGAGGCCGAGGGCAACGTCAAGGTCGCGCTCGTGGTCGACGACATCATCGGCCAGCAGCAGGTCGTCATCAAATCGCTGGAAGAGAACTTCCAGTCGATCGACGGCATTGCCGGCGGCACCATTCTCGGCGACGGCAACGTCGCATTGATCGTGGACGTGCAGGGCCTGAGGTCCAGCGTTCCGCACAAGAGCGCGGCCTAGGGGCCGGCTCCAGGATTGCGCTGTCCGAAAGGACGGCCGGAAAGGCAAGGCAATATGGAAGCGCTGGGATACAAGGACGACGTGTCGATGGGCGGCGGCGCGGCGACGCAGAACGCGATGCAGCTCATCGCATTCTCGATCGGCGAGCAGACCTACGGGGTCGAGATCACGACGGTGCGCGAAATCCGCGCCTGGAACGGCGCGACGCCGCTGCCCAATACGCGCGAGTTCGTGCGCGGGGTCATCAACCTGCGCGGCACGATCGTGCCGATCTTCGATCTGCGCGCCCGCTTCGGCGAGGGGCAGACGTCGCCGACCAAGAACCATGTCGTCGTCGTCATGTCGGTAGGCGAGAAATGGGTCGGCATCCTGGTTGACGCTGTTTCCGACATTCTCACCGTGCCCAAGGACGAGATCCATGCCGTCCCCGAGGGCAACGCGATCGACACCGAGCTGCTCAACGGCATCGTGACCCACGACAGCCGCATGGTCGGGCTGATCGACCTTCATGCCATTGTTTCGGGCGCGAAACTCGACGCCTGAATCGGAGCTTGCCGAGGCTTGGCGAGGCGCCTTCGGGCGCCCTGCCGATCCGGGGAACGGGGGGCCGACGGCGGGCTAGAACAGTTCGGCCTCGCCGTGGACGCCATGGGCGGCAACGCCGGAGAGCGCAGGCACCCGCAGCTCGTCGAGCACGAGGCTCGCCCAGATCTCATCATAGACCGAGGGGCTGGCGGTCGGGGGCAAAAGCGCGAACTGGCGCACCGCCAGGGCCATGTTCTGGCAACGCTGCTCGATGCGGTCCTGTCCCTGCAGCGCGCGTACGATCATCGAGGCGGCCTGCTTGCGCGCGGTTTCGGGCGGAGTCGAATTGTCGGCGAGCACTTCGAGCGCGAGCATCACACCTTCCACCATGGCCGCCGACTGGCGCGCCGTCTCGTCTAGCTCGCGGGCGAGTTTCTGCAGCGACATCGATATCCGAACCCCCGTTACCGCCCAACCCTATATCGGGATTTCTAAATCCCCTCTTATGAGACGGTATGGTTCAGGGACGTGGTTAGCGCTTCACTAACGAATTGCCCGTAACGATGAACGTAACTCAGGGGGAGTTCGACAAACAGATGACGTCGTCGCGTTCGTTGCCACCCGAATTCGATCGCGGGGTCGTGACGACCGTACATCAAGGCGACTGTCTGGTTTCGGGCGACAGGGAACTGACCTTCTCAACCGTGCTCGGAAGCTGCATCTCGGCATGCATTCGTGATTCGATCGCCAGGGTCGGCGGGATGAACCATTTTCTGCTGGCTGAGCCCTCCGGGTCGGCGCGCGACCGGTACGGCGTTTCGGCGCGCTATGGCGCATTCGCCATGGAGCAGCTCATCAACAAGGTGCTGACGCGCGGCACGGGCAAGAAGGCCAACCTCGAAATCAAGGTTTTCGGGGGTGGGCTCATCAACAACGCGCTCTCCGAT
The DNA here is from genome assembly GCA_964425245.1 of uncultured Devosia sp. Classification (GTDB taxonomy): domain Bacteria; phylum Pseudomonadota; class Alphaproteobacteria; order Rhizobiales; family Devosiaceae; genus Devosia_A. The sequence goes on along the minus strand of CAYRNE010000054.1, from coordinate 8,662 downwards.
ATCGGGGCCAAGAACATCGAGTTCGTGCGCGAGTTTCTCGCCGCCGAAGGCTACGTCCTGGCCAAGGAAGACGTCGGGGGTTCCTTCGCGCGCCGGGTGATGTTCAACCCCCACTCCGGCCGGGCTTTCGTCCGGCGGCTCGACAGCGCCGCCAACGCCTCGATTGCGCGCGAGGAACTCCTCGTTGCCAAGCGCCCCGTCCCGAAGCCGGCCCTCGACGACATCGAGCTTTTCTGAGCCCAGGCGCACCCTGGTTACCAAATCCTTGCGCGAAGCCGCCGGCCTATAGAATTGGTTAACCATTGCCCCGATAGCGTCCTCGCATGGTGCGCCCATACGGCCACGATTCCGGGAATTCCTCATGCGCCGCACGCATGTAGCGCTGGTCGTAAGCCTTGTCTGGCTGGTCGCCGGCGGGCTCGCGCTCGCGGCATTCGGGCTCGTCGGCGGGGGGCCTGCCGGGAGTTTCGCGGCCGTCCTGCCGCTCGCCGCGGGGTTCGGCACTAGCCTCTGGTTCGGCGGACTCGCGGAGAGCCGGTTCTCCGCCAGACTCGGCGAGCTCGGCAAGGCCGTCGGCCTCCCGGCCGCGGAAAGCCGGAGCGTCGAGGCGATCGTCGGCAACCTCTGCACGCGGCTCGATCGGGCCAACCTCGTCAAGTCCGCCTTCGGCGGGCTGATGCAGCCCGCGCTCGTGATCTCGCCCGAGGGTGAAATCCTCGCCGCGACCGCCGGGCTTCAGAAGCTCGAGCCGCGCGCCGCGGAGGGCGAGAGCGCGAGCGTCCTTTTCGGGGAGGCAATGTTCGAGGGTGGCGGGGTCGCCGGGGAACAGCTCATCGTCGTTGCCGGCGAGCGCTACGAGGCGGTCGGCTGGCAGGCCGGTGGACGGCGCATGGCGATCGAGCTGACACCTGCCGGTCACTACATTTCGGACGACGACCTCGACGCATTCGCGACGGCGCTCGCCGGCGGGCATACGAGCTTCCGCTTCGACGCCGCGGCGATCGAGCGCAACGCCGCGCTCCGGACGCTGCAGAACGCGTTCGAGGACTTTGATCTCGGCGCGCGGGCGCTGACGCAAATGCTGGCGGGCGAGGAGCTCGACCCGGCCTATTTGCGCGCCAACTCGGGCTTTGCGCCGCAGGTGCGCGAACTCAACGACACGCTCAGGGCGCTCATCGACGAGCGCGACGAGGCGGTCGAGGAGCGGGACCGGCTCGAAGCGAAGACGGCGGCCGTGCTCGACGCCATCGACCGGTACCGTGCAGCCGTCACCCTGCTCGCCGAACATGCCGACCAGAGCCGGGCGAGCCTCAGGGTGACGGCCGATGCGGTGGAACGCGGTCGCGGCAAGGTCAGGGAGGTGCGCGCGCTGCAGCGGCAGGCGGCCCATATCGCATCGGACGCTGCGCTTGCGATCGAACGCGCCTCGGGTTCGGTCGAGGGTGTCGAGGCGGCCACCGCCGAGATCGACCGTCTGGTCGGCGCCATCGAGGACGTGAGCTTCCGGACCAACCTTCTCGCCCTCAATGCCGCCGTCGAAGCCGCAAGGGCCGGCGAGAAGGGCGCCGGGTTCGCCGTCGTTGCCGACGAGGTCCGCATGCTCGCGCAGTCGACGCAGCAGACGGTCAAGGAGATTCGCGCGCTCGTCGGCGACAGCCGGGCGCACTCGGAAGTGAGCATCGGCGAAGCGCAAATGCTCAGAAATATTCTCAGCGGCCTTACCCGGCATTTAGAGAATTTAAGCAATGAGACCGACATGATCGCGGGCGCGCTGGATGAGGGTAGCGGCGCCGTGACGCGGCTCGACGGGCATGTCAGCGCCGTCGGCAGCGAGGCGGCAAAGGCGCTGCTCCTGCCGAAGCGGAAGCCGGCATCCTAGGGGACGTCCTTGATAGAAGGTGAGATACCACTTTCCGACCGGGAATTCGCCCGGGTCAAGGCGCGCGTCTATGCCGAGGCGGGCATTTCCCTTTCCGATGCCAAGCGAACGCTGGTCGTTTCGCGCCTCAGCAAGCTCGTCCGCACGCTCGGGCAATCCTCGTTCGATGCCTATCTCGACTACCTCGAGCGTTCCGGCAGCTGCCGGGACCTCCAGGATTTCGTCAATGCGCTGACCACCAACCTCACGCGCTTTTTTCGTGAGGATCACCATTTCGACCACCTCGTCGGCCATGTCGGCGAACTTGTCGCGCGCCGTGCTCGCAAAGGGCCCGACGGCAGGCCGAGGCTCCGCATCTGGTCGGCAGGCTGCTCGACCGGGCAGGAGCCTTACACCATCGCGCTCTGCCTGCTCGACGCTCTTCCCGAGCTCAAGCGCTGGGACTTCAGGATCCTCGCGACGGACATCGATACCAACGTGCTCGCGAAGGCCGCCCAGGGCGTCTATCCCGAGAGCGAACTCAACGGGCTCTCGCGGGAGCGCCAGCGGCTCTTTGAGCGCGGCGATCCCGGCACGATCCGGGTACCCGCCGCAGCACGCAGCCTGGTCGCCTTCAAGCCTCTCAACCTCATGGCGCCGGCGTGGCCGATGCGGGGCCCGTTCGACGCCATCTTCTGCCGGAACGTCGCGATCTATTTCGACAGGCCGACGCAGGGCCTGCTCTTCAGCCGGCTGGGCCAGATGCTGGTCCCCGGCGGCTTCCTCTACATCGGTCATTCGGAGAACCTGGGCGCGGGCGGGGAAGGCTTCCGCGTCGCCGGAAAGACCATCTACCAGTGGCGCGCAGCAGCGCAGAAAGCGAGACACGCCGCATGAGCGTCAAAGTGCTGATCGTGGACGATTCCGCGCTCATCCGCGAGGTCCTGTCCCGTACGCTGGGCCGCGACGGCGACATTGTTGTCGTGGGAACGGCGGAAGATCCGATGGAGGCGCGCGAAAAGATCAAGACGCTCGATCCCGACGTTCTGACGCTCGATATCGAAATGCCCAATATGAACGGGCTGCAGTTTCTCGAAAAGCTGATGCGGCTCCGGCCCATGCCGGTGGTCATGGTGTCGACGCTCACGACCAAGGGCGCGAGCGAAACGCTGCTGGCGCTCGAGCTCGGTGCGGTGGATTTCGTCGCCAAGCCCAACGCGGAGCTTTCCGGCGGCATCGAGGCCTTCGGCGAAAACCTGCGGCACAAGGTCCGCACCGCCGCGACGACAGACGTGCGCGCCCGCTCGCTGCGGGCGCCCTCGCCGCTCGTGCCGGTCCGTACCGCCGCGGCGCCGCCCGGAGCGCTGATCGCCATCGGCGCCTCGACCGGCGGGGTCGAGGCGATCCGCGTCGTCCTTTCGGCGATGCCGGCCGACTGCCCGCCGATCGTCATCGCCCAGCACATGCCGCCGGGGTTCACGGCGAGGTTCGCGGCGCGTCTCGATGAACTGACCGAACTCAGGGTGCTCGAGGCCGGCGACCGGATGGCGCTCGAGCCCGGCCACGCCTATGTCGCTCCCGGCGATCACCATCTGCGGGTCGAGCGCAGCTCGGGCCAGCTCAAGTGCCGCGTGACGCGGGACGACCCGGCCTCGGGCCACCGGCCGAGCGTCGACGTGCTGTTCGAATCGGTCGCGCGGACCGTGGGCGCAATGGCGGTCGGCGCCATTCTCACCGGCATGGGACGCGATGGGGCGAGCGGCCTCAAGAAGATGCGCGAGGCGGGCGGCCATACCGTCGGCCAGAGCCAGTCCTCCGCTCTCGTCTACGGCATGCCGCGAGTCGCCTACGAGGAAGGCGCCGTCGTCGAGCAGGCGCCGGTGGAACAGGTCGCAGCGCGGCTTGCCGCAGCGCTCACGCGCGTCAAGTCAGCGGCATAAGTGCACGTTCCGTTTCAATGATTGGTAACGGATTTTCCCTAGGGTCCAAGCCCATACGCGACCCCGTGCGGGAACCGGGGCGGCTAGAAGGCGAAGCGTAGGTATGCCGAAGGCAAGTGCAGTGAGTGTTCTCATCGTGGATGACCAGCAGTCGATGCGGGGCATCTGCAAGTACATCCTCACGCAACTCGGATTCACCAACATCATCGAGGCCAAGAGCGGCCGCGACGCGCTGGGCAAGCTCGAACAGTCGAACATCGACCTCATCATCTCCGACTGGAACATGGAGGACATCGACGGCCTCACGCTGCTCCGGGTCATCCGTAAGCACCCCAAGACGCAGTCGATGCCGTTCATCATGGCAACCGGCCGCTCCGACAAGGAGCAGGTAAAGGAGGCCATCTCCTCCGGGGTCAACAACTACATCATCAAGCCCTTCGACGCGCTCACCATGAAAAAGCGCATCGAGGCGGTGATCGGCGCCCTCTCCTGAACCTGCCGCGCGAAGCGCGGGCGTAAGCCGAAATTAAGGAACGCCGCCTAGATTCCCCCGGGTAGCGCGGGTCACCGGGGAGATCACCTGCACCTCGTACGCAGCCAGCAGGGGGGCGGCAGCATGCGCACCGATATCATCCGGTCGGTTTCTTCCGGCATGAAGTCGCTCAGGCTGGCGGTCGTCCTGCCCCTGATGCTGGTTGGCCTCGCCGCCCTCGGTTCGAGCGCCGTCGGTGTCATCGGCTATCTCAACGCCGAGTCTGGCCTCGACCGGGCGAGCCGCGCGGAACTCGCGACGCTCGCCAAGGCGCGCGCCGACCTCCTCGCCGACCGGCTGCGCAAGGTTACTGGCGATCTCGACAGCCTCGCGACGAGCGCCGGGGCGCAGATCGCCCTTAGCGACATGGCCAACATCTTCACGCTGCTCACCGTCGATATCCCGATCGCCAGGACGTTCTTCGCGCCCCAGGGTTCGACCGCGGCCGATCGCGCCGCTCTCAGCGGCGCCGGCAGCAAGACGATGTACGGTTTCCGTCACGAGGCGATGCATGGATCGTTCGCGTCGCTCTGGCGCAATGCCGGCTACGGCGAAATCTATATCGTCGATACGGCCGGCAACGTCGCCTACACCGTCACCAAGTCCGCCGACTTCCTTTTGACCCCCGCCGAAGGCGGGATCACGGGCGGGCTGGCGGAAGCCGTGTCGCTGGCGGCCTCGGCGCCCATGGGACAGCCGGTTGTCAGCGGGTTCGGTCCCTACGATTACGCCGGCGGGGTCCCCGCCGTCTTCGTGGCGCAGGCCATTCCGTCTGCCACGGCGGCCGACACCGCGGGCGGGTTCGTCGTCATCCGCCTCGACGTCGGCTTCTTTGACCAGGCGCTCGGCGCGCATGACGGTCTCGGCGAGACGGGTCAGACCTACCTCGTCGATGCCGAGGGGCTCATTCTCAGCAACAAGCCGCTCGCGCCCGAACCGACCTCGCTCGCCGAAACCATCGGCGATCCGCGCGTCATCGCGGCAGTAGCGGCGGGCGAGAACAGCGAAAGCCGCTTCACCAATGGGCGCGGCATCGAGGTGATCGCCGCAGTCGCGCCGCTCGAGTTCCTGGGCGCGAAGTGGGCAATCGTGGGAGAGCGCAGCGTCGCCGAGAGCTTCGCCTCGGTCGATGCCATGCGCGTCAGCATGCTGCTCGGCACGCTCGCGGTCGTGCTCGTCGCGACCCTCGTCGGCGTGCTTTTCGCCCGTACGGTCACGCGGCCGATCACGCGACTGACCAGGACCATGAAAGGGATTGCCGAGGGCGATTACGACGTCACCGTCGAGGGCGCCGACAGGACGAACGAAGTCGGCCAGATGGCGCGCGCCGTCGAGGTGTTCCGGCAGAACGGGCTCAAGATCGCCGAAATGACCGAGGGCGAGCGCACCGCTTCCGAGCAGAGGCTGGTCGAGCGCGCGAGGATGATGCAGGAGCTGCAGTCGGCTTTCGGCGAAGTGGTCGATGCAGCGAGCGCCGGCGATTTCTCGAAACGCGTGGAAGCCAGTTTTCCGGAGGAGGAACTGAATCGCCTCGCGGCGAGCGTCAATCAACTGGTCGAGACGGTCGACCGGGGCATTTCCGAAACCGGCGAGGTGCTGGCGGCGCTGGCCGAAACCGATCTCACCCGCCGCGTAGAGGGTTACTACGAGGGAGCCTTCAAGCGGCTGAAGATGGATACCAACGGCGTCGCCGAGCGGCTCAGCGAAATCGTCATGCAGCTGCGCGAGACCTCGCGCGCACTGAAGACGGCGACGGGCGAAATCCTCTCCGGTGCCAACGACCTCAGCGAGCGCACGACCAAGCAGGCCGCGACGATCGAGGAGACCTCCGCCGCGATGGAGCAGCTTGCCGCGACGGTGCTGCAGAATGCACAGCGCGCCAAGGATGCGTCGGTCGCCGCGGCCGGCGTGACCGGCACCGCCGAGGAGGGCGGCGAGGTGATGCATCGCGCCAACGAGGCGATGGAGCAGATCACCGCGTCCTCGGCCAAGATCAGCAATATTATCGGGCTCATCGACGACATCGCCTTCCAGACCAACCTCCTCGCGCTCAATGCCTCGGTCGAGGCGGCGCGGGCAGGCGAAGCCGGCAAGGGATTTGCCGTCGTCGCCGTCGAGGTCCGCCGGCTGGCGCAGTCCGCTGCGCAGGCATCGTCCGAGGTCAAGGCGCTGATCGAACAGAGCGCCACCGAAGTTAAGGGCGGCAGCAAGCTCGTTGCCGAGGCCGCCGAGAAGCTGCAGGCCATCCTCGCCGCGGCGCGCTCGTCCAACGAGCTCATGAACAGCATCGCCAAGCAGAGCCAGGAGCAGGCGGCAGCGATCGAGGAGGTCAACGCGTCGGTGCGACAGCTCGACGAGATGACGCAGCACAACGCTGCCCTCGTCGAAGAGACCAACGCGGCCATCGAGCAGACCGAGGCGCAGGCGCTGGAGCTCGATCGCGTGGTCGAGACCTTCACGGTCGGACAGATCGAAGCGCGCGGCGAGAGACGGCGAGGCGAGCGCGACGGGGCCGCGCCGCTCCGCGCGGTTGACGCGAAGCGCGGCCCGGCCCGGGTGGCGAGGAAAGCCTACCCCATCGACGGCAACGCGGCCGTCGATGAGGACTGGGCCGAGTTCTGACGCTGCCGGGAACGTTGCAGCAAGCGGCGAGGGACATCCGAGGAATGCCCAGCATCACGATGCGTAGCCGGCTCACCGCCGCCGTTCTGCTTCCGCTGTTACCCATTGCGCTGCTCGGCACGATGGTGCTGACTCAGGACCGGGATGCGATTGCGTCTGCAGAGAAGGAGCTCGGCGGCGCGCGTTACATCGAGGCGCTGATGCCGGAGCTCGTGGCGCTCGCGCAGCAGCAGGAGGCGCCGGAGGCCGGGCCCATCGCCGCCGGGGTTGTCGCGGCGATGGCTCGCTACGATGCCGCGATGGGCACAGCCGCCCGGTCCGCTGCTTTCCGCAGGCTCCGCGCCGGTCCTGCAGGCGCGGCCCATCCGGCGCCCGCGCGATATGCGGCAACGCACCTCGTCATGCGGATCGGCGAAGGGGCGGGCCTCGTTCTCGATCCCGAGTTCGCGGTCCGCGACGTCATGGACGCGCTCGCCGCGAGGCTGCCGCAGGCGATCAATGCCGCGCCCGCCGCGCTGCCATGGCTCGAACTCGTGCGGCACAGCGAAACGGTGGACCAGGCCGATGTCGCGGCGGTGCTGACGAAGCTCGGCGCGTTCCGCGCTGCCGTTGCCGGCCCGGGCGGCATGAGCAACACCGACCGGCCGATCAATCGGCGACTGGCGGAGCCGCTGATGGCCTATCGCGCCGCCGCGGCGTCGTATGTCACGGCCGTCGAGGCTGCCCTCGCCGCAATGAGCGACGAAGCCGTGCGCAGGGGTTTCGACCTCGCGCCGGCATTCGCCGCGCACCAGCGGTTCCAGGCAGCGTCGCTCGCCTATTGGCGGGCCGCGGGCAGCGAAGCGGTCAGCCTGCTGGAGAGGCGCATTGCTCGGCTGCAGGGCCAGTCGGCGACGGTGCTCGTTGCCTTGGGCGCCCTGGTCTTGCTCGTGCTGGTCTTGTCCGCGCTGCTGGCGCGCTCAGTCCTCGGCCGCATCGGCCGCCTCGAAGCCGGCATCCTGACGCGCGCCGAGGGCGGTAACGCCGTCCTCGCCGATACTGCGGCGCGCGACGAGATCGGGGCCGTCGCACGCGCCGTCGCGCACCTCGAGCAGCGCATCGCCGAGCGGCTGCGGGACGAGGAGAGACTCGAGCTTGCCGCGCGGGGCCACGCGGAGGAGGCCCATCGCGCCGCCGAGGACGAGCGCGAGCGCGGCGAACGCCGCCGCGAGGCCGAGCAGGCGGAGCAGCGCCGCGCCGTCGCGGCACTCGGCGCGGGCCTCGAGCGGCTTGCTTCGGGCGATCTCACGGCGCGGATCGAAACGCCGTTCGCGGGCGACCTGGATGCGCTGCGCGATGCACTCAACGAAGCCGTCGAACGGTTCGCGGCCGTGCTCGGGCGCGTGCGCGAGACGTCGCGCGCGATCAAGACCGCAACAGGGGAGCTGGTTGCGGGCACCGACGATCTGGCGTCGCGGACCGCCCGGCAGGCGGCGACGATCGACGAGATCAGCGCGGCGATCGATCGGTTCGCGGGCACGGTCGGGGAGAATGCGGAACGGGCGAAGAGCGCGAGCGAAACGGCGGGGCAGGTGACCGCGGCCGCGGAAGCGGGCGGCGCCGTCATGCACCGCGCCAACGAGGCCATGGAGCGGATCACCGCGTCGTCGGGGAAAATCAGCAACATCATCGGGCTCATCGACGACATCGCGTTCCAGACGAACCTGCTGG
>CAYRNE010000053.1:0-11346 GCA_964425245.1 uncultured Devosia sp. | reverse complement strand
CATCGTCGACGTGCTCGACATGGGGCGCGATCGCCTGCGCAAAGCGCGCGTTCACGCGCCGGTATCCTTCATACCAGTGACCCTCGAACTGTGCGAGGTCGAGCCTCAGGTGAAAGGCCGGCCACAGGATGCGGTTCGAAAACCCGGCGTAGTACGACTGGAAATCGTCCTTCGCGATGTCGATCCCGCCCAGGGTTAGCCCGTCCACTTCGTCGAACGAAGCCTCGGCAGACGAGGTCGCGGCGTGCCTGCCCGACCAGCCGAACCAGAGTCCGTCCCGGCGTGAGAGGCTGGCCTTCAACGCCACGGCGAGCCCGCCGGCAGCGGCGGCCCGGCCGGGAATGCGGTTTGAAACGACAATCAGTCTTTGCATGCCGGTCACAGCTCCTCGGGCTTTCCGGAAAATCCGCCCGCACGGTCGGCGAGTTGGCGAAGGATGGCGCGGGCCGTCCTCACGTCCGCTGCCCTGACGTGCGCCGCCGAGGTGCCCTCGCCGATCTTGACGCCCACACCCCCCATTTCCTGGGCAACAACGAATCCCTCCTCGTCGGTTCTGTCGTCCCCGAAGAAAACGGGGACGCGGCCGCTGAACGGCATCTCCTGCATGAAGGCGCGGATGGCATTGCCCTTGCTCGCACCGGGCGGGCGGGCCTCGACCACCATCTTTCCTTCCATCATGTCGAAGCCGGGCGAAGACGCGATCGCGTCGGCCATCGCGTGGAGGCAGACCTGCTCGAGTTCGGGAGCACGGCGGTAGTGCAGGGCGACCGCGCCGTTCTTCGGCTCCAGAATGAGCAAAGGGTGCTCCTCGACCAGCGGCGCGAGGCGAGCGGCAATCTCGCGGGCAGCGGCCGCGCTCGTCTCCACGATTTCGACCGCACTCCCGTCGGCCCGACGACGCTCGGTGCCATGGCCACCGGCGACGGCGACGCCTTGCGGCAAGTACCGGTCGAGATCGGAGACGGCGCGACCGCTGATCACCGCGAAGGCCCCATCGAGGACACGGTTCACGTGCTCGAGGTCCTCCGCCAACCCGTCCGGTACAACGATTGCGTCAGGCGTCTCGGCCAATTCGACGAGCGTTCCGTCGAAATCGGTGAAAATCGCCAGACTTCGCGGCAACGGGGCCTCACCCGCCGCGTTCGAGATACCCGACATGTCGTTCCTTAGCGGTTCAGCCGAACGGAAACGCGACCAGGGCGAAATGGTTCAGCAAGGCGGAGGCCACGGAACCTCCGCCGGCCGGCGTGCCCACGCCCCGCGGGCGAAGACGAATCCCTGAACATCGAAGATAGGCTTCAACGAGGCGGGTTCAACCCCGGCGCCGCCGGCTAACGAGCCATGCGCAGCCGCACGAGTTCGGCGCCGGCACCATCCAGCAGCACGAGCCGGTCGCCATCGAGCCGCCAAGCCTGCGTTGCACCCAGGGCCGCGAAGAACCGGGCTTCCTGGTTCGTGGCCGGTTCGGAGAAGCACACCATGCGCGTTGCCGCGATGGCGCTGAAGACGAGGCGGTCGCCGGTGATTGCAACCTGGCTGAAGTAGCTGTTGCAGCCGCCCCGGCCGCCGGCGCGCAGGTCGTGGGCTATCGTCAGGGTCGAATCGATCTCGGGACCCACGGGCTCGCCGCCGATCGTCTCGGCCTGCCATGTCGTATCGAGGAGCGATGCTGGCGCGGCGATCACCGGCGCTTCCGCCGGCGCCGCCGTTTCCCGCGGCAGAATCCTGCCCACGAAATCCGCGACCATCATGATCGGCTCCTCCGGGGCGAGCGGGTTCACCGCGTAGGGCGCGTTGCGGAACCAGAGTTCGACGCCCGCCGAAATCTCGGCGATGAGCGCGTGTTCGTGGCCGCTGCTTATGGCACGATCGTCGAAATTGAGGGTGAAGCTCAGAGGCGCCTGTCCGGGCGCAGCGATCGGTGCCTTCACGTCGACGCGCGTCGGCGTGCCAGGGGCCGTCATATCGATGAGCCGGATGCGAAGCGTCGCGTTTTCGGGCAGGGCGATGCGCTCGCGATAGGTGACCTCGCCCGAAAGCGTGACCGTTTCGGCACACGCAGGCGCGATGCCGCCGAGCAGAACAACAAGTATGCCTGCCGCCGCCCGGCCCAAGCCCACCACGCGCATCGCTGCCTCCTTCGCGACCGTCAAAGTGGCGGGGAAATATGGAGGAATTGCAACGCGGCCGGCGCCAATGCCTCACGGCCCTTCGGCGACGATCCAGGGCTCCGCGAAGAAATGTTCCTCGAGATTGTTGCCGTCGCCGCCGCGGTCGATCAACAGGAAGTCCGACGCCGCTTCGAGCGGGGTCAGCACCGCGTGCCAGGTGTTGGCCGCCATATTGATACCTACGCCGGGCGAACAGCGAAAGGCACGCGGGGTTCCGGGCCGCCCGCCCTCGTCGGGCGCGACGATCGAGAGAAACGGGCGGGGCGACAGGGGATGAAATGCCTGGCTGCCGAGCGGGTGCCGCTCCATCATTCTGAGCGTCAGCGGCAGCGCATAGGGTTTGCCGCGAGCTATCGAAACGAGGGGGCGCGGGTTGGTCCCGCCGAGTTCGATGCGCGCGAGGTCGTGAAAGCGCTCGGTCATGCCACCATTGATCGGGAAATGCGCGGCTCCTTCGGTTGAGATCACCTGCCCGAACGGCGCGTAGGCCTCCCGCGTCAGCGGCTCGATGAACACCGTCCTCACGGCGCGGGCACCGCAACCGTATTGGCCTTGCCGCCGCCGCCCATGTAAACCGCGACGAGCCGCATCGGGATGGTGCCGGTATTGGTGCCGTTGTGCGGCCAGTCCATCGCCTCGAAGACGCTGTCGCCAGCGCGATAGGTTTTCGTGCCCTTGGCGCCGTAGTCGACCGTCAGTTCGCCCTCGAGGATATAGGCGAAGAGCGGCACCTCGTGCAGATGCCAGCCCGTCTCGGCTCCGGGGGCCACCGTGACGATCGCCGTTGTGATGTCCACCGGCCCCTCGGGATAGGCGAGCGGCTCGCCGAGTACATCCGTGCCGCCCCTGAGAAGCGGCGTCAGCAGCGTCTGGTACTGCTCGGATGTCTGGTCCGCGGCCCAGGCGGGGCCGAGCAAGAGAAGCGCCAAAGCGGCACCGGCTATAGTGGTCTTCCGCATGCTCGCCGTCACCCCTAGAGTCCCAACCGCGCGTGGCGGTTCGCGTCCTTGTAGAGCAGATAGCGGAAGCGGCTCGGTCCGGCGTAGCAGGCCTGCGGGCAGAAGGCGCGCAGCCACATGAAATCTCCCGCCTCGACCTCGACCCAATCGCGGTTCAGCCGGTAGACCGCTTTGCCTTCGAGCACGTAAAGCCCGTGTTCCATGACGTGCGTTTCCTCGAAGGGGATGACCGCGCCGGGCTCGAGCGTCACGATGTTGACGTGCATGTCGTGGCGGACATCCACAGGGTCGACGAAGCGCGTCGTGCCCCAGCGGTTCCGCGTATCCGGCATCCAGTCTATGCCAACGTCCTGCTCGCGCGCGACGAAGGCCTCCGGTGGCTCGATGCCCTCTACCACGTCGTAGCGCTTGCGTATCCAGTGGAAGCGGACAGGGGTCTTTGCCCTGTTCTTGAGCCGCCACTCGCTGCCCGCCGGCAGATAGGCATAGCCGCCCGGTCTCAGCGCATGCGCCCGCCGCCCGATCGTGAGCGTCGCCTGGCCGTCGGTCACGAAGAGCACGGCCTCAGCACCGGGATCGGGCTCGGGACGGTCGCTGCCGCCTCCCGGCGCGACTTCCATGACGTATTGCGAAAAGGTCTCGGAGAAGCCTGTCATCGGCCGGGCGATGACCCAGGCGCGCGTTCCCGGCCAGTGGGGGAGGTAGCTCGTCACGATGTCGCGCATGACCCCGCGCGGGATCAAAGCATAGGCCGTGGTAAAGACAGCGCGGCCGGTGTGAAGCGCCATCTGATCGGGGAGCCCCGCAATCGGCGAGGCGTAGTTGCTCTGGGCCATGGGTCTGCTGCCGCTCATGTTCCGATTCGTCTTAGCGCAGAAGGGGCGGTGCGCACAGGGGAAGCGGCGCGAGACCCTTCCGGCCGCAGGGCTTCCCAGACAATTGCGAGAGCGGGACAGGGATGTTGCTCACGCATCCGGCCGAGGCAGGCCCCTACAACTAGTCGCCGGAGTACTCGCAGCGTGACCGGCGGCCGTCAGCAATTCTTTAAGAATCAGGCGCAGACTCCGCCCCATGAACGGCGAACGCGCGCCTCTTTCAGATGACCGGCAGCCGGCGCTGGAGCAGCTCCGGCACAGCGGCCTCGTTGCCGCGCTTCTCGCGATCGTCGAACAGCTCAGGCGGCATCTGCCGGAGACCGATACGTCTATCGACTGGGAGGACGGCGAGGTCCGCGCCGAGCGCGAAGCGCGGCGCTGACGCTTCCGGGTTCTTTCCGCCGCGGGGATCGGAAAATCGATCCCGGACGCTAAGCCGTCGCGCGATAGTCCGCCGTCCATTCGCCGACCGCGTGCTGCTCGTCATCGTGCAAGCTGTCGCGGAACGTCTCACCCAGCGCCGCCTCGTACCACTCCTTCATGGCCGGCAGCTCGATGAGCCGAGCGGCATAGGCGGCGGCACGCTCGCCGAGCGGCAGCCCGTAGGTCTGCACGCGGAAGGCGACGGGACAGAAGAACGCATCGACGGCCGTGAAATCGCGGCCCGCGAGGAAGGGGCCGCCGAAGCGATCGAATCCGTCGCTCCACAATTCCTCGAGCCGCGCCAGATTCCGCGTGAGGGCTTCGGGAAACTCATGCAGCCGTACGCGAATGCCGCAATTCATGCCGCAGATATTGCGCAGCGCCGAAAAGCCTCCATGCATTTCGGCCGCGGCCGAGCGGGCCCAGGTGCGCGCCGCGGGGTCGGACGGCCAGACGCCGCGATGGCGCTCGGCCAAATACTCGACGATCGCCAGCGAGTCCCACACCACTGTCGCCCCGTCTTCGAGCACGGGGACAAGCCCCGTCGGGGAAAATCGCCGAAACTCGGCATAGCTCGACCCGCCGTCCACGAAGCGGTGGAGCCGCTCCTCGAAGGCGACGCCGCAGGTGCGCATCAGCACCCAGGGGCGCAGCGACCAGGAGGAGTAGTTCTTGTTGCCGATGTGCAGGATGTACATGGAATGCCCTCGATGCCCGCCACCTTATTGCACAGCCCGGTGCCGGGGGCGAAACGCCATAGCGTGATGATGTCCATCAGCGGCCCTGATGGGGGGCGGATCCCGGCAGTCGTGTCCGGTCCGGCTACTGGCGCACCACGAGGTCGTGATCAGCTGGGGATGGGGCGCTTCGTGGCCTCCTCGAGACACTTCGCCTTAGGCAACCTTCAGCAACGGCCCCAGGCCCCCGCCTGCACACCCGAGGGCCGCACAACGGCTGCCGCGGCGCGGTCGGACAGGCAGCCGAGGATCAGCAGCACGTAGGCCACGAAGCCCGCTGCGAGCCGAATCGGATGCCAGGTCCACCAGTTGTCGCGCAGGATCGTCCAGTCGGCGGGCGGGGCCGCGGCCGACCAGGTCATGACGATGTCATTGATCGGCTGATTGGCGAACCTCGTCACCAGTCCCGCCACCGCGGTCAGCAGCGCGGCCCCGGCATAGAGCCAGAACGTCCGGCGGTGGGCGCGCGAGCCTATCGCCAGCGCCACGGTCAGGGCGATGCTCAGAAATCCCATGACGGGAAGCAGCAGGTTGAGTCCGCGAACGGAGCCCTGGTGCGCTTCGACGAAGGTGGCCGCCGCGAAGCCGGCGGGATTGTACCCGGCCCAAATACCGAACATCGCGCCCGTGACCATGCCCATAAGGAGCAGGGCGAGCACCTGGATCGCGGTTCTGATGCGATGAGACATGACAACCTCCCTTGCGTGGGCGTCCGAACGCGTGAATTATCGGTCATGTATTCAATACAGTTACTATGTATCGAAATTCGATGACGGTCAAGCCGAAGCGCAGTTATTCGTCCCCGCGCCGCGCCCGGCAGGCGGCCGAAACGCGTGCAGCCGTCGTCGCGGCGGCACGGCGGCTCTTTGTCGCCAACGGGTGGCAGCGGACCACGATCGCGGCAGTGGCGGCGGCGGCGAACGTATCCTCGGAGATGATCTACGCGACCTTCGGCGGCAAGCGCGGGTTGCTCGAGGCAGCGCTGTTCAGCGCGGCCCGGGGCGCCGATCCCGACACGCCGGTGATCGAGCAGGAGGGGCCGCGCGCCGTTGCCGCGGAGCGCAGTCAGCGGCGTCAAATCGCGCTGTTCGCGGCGGGAATCACGGAGGTGCTCGGGCGGGCAGCCCCGGTCGCTGCCGTGATCCGCGCCGCCGCAGAGGCGGAGCCGGAACTCATGCCGCTTTACGAGCAGTTGCACCGCGGCCGCCGAAGCAATCTCGGCTTCGCGGCTGACGCGCTGCTGGCCAACGGACCATTGAGGGCCGGGTTGGACCGCGCCGCCGCCGTCGACATTCTCGCGCGGCTCACCAGCCCCGAACTCTATCTGATGATGATGCGGGTCGAGCGCGCGACGCCCGAGCAGTACGCAGCTTGGCTCGAACGCCAGCTGGCGGTGCTTCTGCTCGAACCGGCCTAATCGGGCAGCATGCCTTTGAGCCGCAGCTCCGCGATGCGCTCGACCTGCCTGCAGGCGGTTGCGAACTCGGTCTCGCGATCGTTCCCGAGCCGGCGTTCGAAAGCGGCGAGAATCCCGGCCCTCGTATGGTCGCGCACCGCGATGATGAAGGGGAAGCCGAACTTCTGCGTATAGGCCTCGTTGAGCTCCGTGAAGCGGGCCCGTTCCGCATCGGTCAGCGCGTCGAGTCCGGCGCTCGCCTGCTCCCCGGCCGAGGCATCGGTCAGGCGCTTCGCGGCGGCGAGCTTGCCGGCGAGATCGGGGTGCGCCCTGAGGACGCCCAGCCGCTCGTCCTCCGAGGCAGCGCGGAAGACCTGGCACATAACGGCATGGAGGCCGGTGGCGGTGTCGTGCGCGGGACCGAGCTCGCGCCTGAAGGCACGCTCGGCGATCCACTCGGAGTGCTCGAACACGCCACCATAAAGTTGCGTGAAATCGTCGAACGCGAGTGCCGAGGGGCGAATCTCGCGCTGTTCGAACGGATGCCGCCCGATCCAGTGGCGGGCGATATCGATACGCCTCGCGATCCAGACCTTCTCCTTGGTCTGCACATAGTCGACGAAGCGGGCGAGGGCGGCCGCACGGCCCGGACGTCCGACCAGCCGGCAATGGAGGCCTATCGACATCATTTTGGGCGATCCGGCTTCGCCCTCGGCGTAGAGCGTGTCGAATGTGTCCTTCAGATAGGCGAAGAACTGGTCGCCCGAGTTGAACCCCTGTGCCGTCGCGAACCGCATGTCGTTGGCGTCGAGCGTATAGGGGATGACGAGTTGCGGCCCGCTCCAGTGCTCGCGCCAGTAGGGCAGGTCGTCGTCGTAGGTATCCGAGACGTAGAGGAAGCCGCCTTCCTCGCTCGCGAGGTCGACGCTGTTGACCGACGTGCGGCCCGTGTACCAGCCGAGCGGGCGTGAGCCCGTGACCTCGGTATGGATGCGGATGGCTTCGTGAAGGTGCTCGCGCTCCCGCTCGATGTCGAAATCCCTGTAGTCGATCCACTTGAGGCCGTGGCTCGCGATCTCCCAATCCGCTTCCAGCATCGCCTTCACCTGCGCGGGCGAGCGCTGGAGGGCGGTGGCGACCCCGTAGACGGTGACTGGCACGTTGCGGCCGGTGAACAGGCGGTGGAGCCGCCAGAAGCCGGCGCGGGCGCCGTATTCGTAGATCGACTCCATGTTCCAGTGCCGCATGCCCGGCCAGGGCTGTGCGCCGACGATCTCGCTGAGGAAGGCCTCGGAGGCGGCGTCCCCATGAAGGACGTTGTTTTCGCCTCCCTCCTCGTAATTGAGCACGAACTGCACGGCGATATGGGCGCCGCCCGGCCAATCGGCGAAGGGCGGGTTCGGTCCGTAGCCATGCATATCCCGCGGATAGCGCATCGGGTCACCTCCAGAGCGGCGAGCTTATCGGCAGGGATGGGGGCTTGCGCAAGCGCGCGAAAAGTGGACCAATTGGTAAAAAATGGACGAGGCGCCCTTGGAACGGGCAGGCATATTGCGGATAGTCGGCGGCAGCAGGCCAATGAGCGGCGGTGCGCCGCCAGGCCAGTGCGAAGCGAGGACCACATGATTGCGGGTGCCGGACGGCTCACCACTCACGTGCTCGACACGGCGCACGGCAAGCCTGCCGCGGGCATGCGGATCGACCTTCTGATGCTGCACGAGGACCATTCGCATCACGTGCGCACGATCCGCACGAACAGTGACGGGAGGGCCGACGGCGCGCTGCTCGAGGGGGATCAGTTCCACATGGGAACGTTCGAGTTGATCTTTCATGTGGGCGACTATTTCGAGAGTCTCGGCACGCCGATCGAAAATGCCTTTCTCGACATCGTGCCGGTACGGTTCTCGATGACCGAGGAGGCGCACTATCACGTGCCTCTGCTGGTTTCGCCGTTCGGTTATTCGACCTACCGGGGAAGCTGATGCGCGCCGACATCGAACAGGTAACCCTCCATACGGCGCTTCGCGCCATATTCTCCCTTCAAGCGGAGAAAGGATTTCCGGGCAGCAACGATGACTGAAGTTCGCACGTCGCTCCGTTTCGTCCTCAATGGGGAGGACGTAGTGCTCGACGCCGTGCCGGCGACGCGGACGCTGCTCGAATACCTGCGCCTCGACCGGCGGCTCGTCGGCTCGAAGGAGGGATGCGCGGAGGGCGACTGCGGCGCCTGCACGGTGCTCGTCGGGCGGTTGAGCGGCGGCGAACTGGTCTATGAGACCGTCAACGCCTGCATCTGCTTCGTCGGGTCGCTCGACGGCGCGCACGTCGTTACCGTCGAGCATCTTTCCGCGCCGCACGGTCCGCTGCATCCGGTGCAGCAGGCGATGGTCGATCATCACGGCAGCCAGTGCGGCTTTTGCACGCCCGGCATCGTGATGTCGCTCTATGGCCTGTGGATGCGCAGGCCGAACCCGGCGACCCGCGAGGTCGAGCAGGCGCTGCAGGGGAACCTCTGCCGCTGCACCGGGTATGCGCCGATCGTCAGGGCGGCGAAGGCGATTTCGACCTACGGGTCGGCGGAAGACGATCCGCTCAACGCCGAGCGGAACGCGGTCAAGGCGCGGCTAAAAGCGCTGCGCGACGGCAAGCGCGTCGAGGTCGGCGAGGGCCGGAGCCGGCTGATCGTGCCGGCGAGCGTCGACGACCTTGCGGAGGTCTATCGGGCCGAGCCGAACGCGACCCTGGTTTCAGGCGCAACCGACGTCGGGCTCTGGGTCACAAAGTTCATGCGCGACATCGGCCCGGTGATCTTCATCGGCGATCTGCCCGAGCTGCACCGCATCGAGGAATTCGGCGGCGCGATCAAGCTCGGTGCCGGAGTCACCTACACCGAGGCCGCGGGCGTGGTGACGACCCATTTTCCCCAACTCGGCGAGCTCTGGTACCGGATCGGCGGCGAGCAAATCCGCAACCTCGGTACCATCGGCGGCAACATTGCCAATGGCTCTCCCATCGGCGACACGCCGCCGCCGCTGATCGTGCTCGGTGCCTCGCTTACGTTGCGGCGCGGCAACGAGCGTCGAGAGGTGAAGCTCAAGGATTATTTCATTGCCTACGGCAAGCAGGACCGACAGCCGGGCGAGTTCGTCGAAAGCGTCAGCATTCCGCTCCTGCCGGCGGGCGAGAAATTCGCCTGCTACAAGATCACCAAGCGCCGCGACGAGGATATTTCGGCACTCTGCGGGGCATTCCGCGTTTTCGTCAACGAAGCTGGCCAGGTGGGCATGATCCGCATCGCCTTCGGCGGCATGGCGGCGACGCCCAAGCGGGCGGTGGCCGTCGAGGAGGCGCTGGTCGGGAGGCCCTGGACTGCCGAGACGATCGAAGCGGCGCTGCCTGCCTTCGCGCGGGACTATGCGCCGATCACCGACATGCGCGCCTCGGCCGAATACCGGATGCTCGCGGCGCAGAACCTGCTGCGGCGGTTCTTCCTCGAAACGAGCGGCAGCGTTGAGCGGCTGCAAAGGGACGTCGCATGAACAAGCAGACCGTCATGCACCGGACCGCCATTCACGAGCCGCTGCCGCACGACAGCGCGCCCAAGCACGTAGCGGGACGGGCGGAGTATATCGACGACCTCGTCGAACCCGCGGGGACGCTGCGTGCCTATCTGGCGCTGAGCGAGCGGGCGCACGCGACCATTGCAGCGATCGACCTCGAGGCCGTGCGCGCCGCGCCGGGGGTCGTCGGCGTCCTCACGCACCACGATATCCCGGGCGAGAACGATGTTTCGTCGGTGCACAAGCACGACGAGCCGGTGTTCCCGGTGGACCGGGTGCAATACTGGGGCCAACCGCTCTTCGCAGTCATCGCGGAAACGCGGGAGGCGGCGCGCCGGGCCAGCCGGCTGGCGCGGATCGAGTATCGCGACCTGCCCCACCAGACGGACGTGCTGGCCGCGCGCGAAGCGGGCAATCCTCTCGTGATCGAGCCGCTGAAGCTCGAACGCGGCGACGTCGAGGCAGGCCTCGCGGCCGCGAGGAACCGTGTCACCGGCCGGATCAGGATCGGCGGACAGGATCACTTCTATCTGGAGGGGCAGGTAGCGCTCGCCATTCCGGGCGAGGACGAGGACGTGACCGTCTGGTCCTCGACCCAGCATCCGACCGAAGTCCAGTTGATGGTCGCGCAGGTGCTCGGCATCGAGATGCATGCCGTGACCATCAACGTCCGCCGCATGGGCGGAGGTTTCGGCGGCAAGGAGACGCAGGGGAACCTCTTCGCGGTCGTCGCGGCGCTCGCCGCAAAAAAGTACGGCAGAGCGGTGAAGATCAGGCCCGACCGCGACGACGATATGCATGCGACAGGCAAGCGCCACGACTTCGTCGTCGACTACGATGTCGGCTACGACGACGCCGGCCGCATCGAGGCGGTGAACGCCGTCTATGCGGCGCGGGCCGGCTTTTCTGCTGACCTCAGCGGGCCGGTGACCGATCGCGCGCTGTTCCATGCCGACAACGCCTACTGGTATCCCGCGGTGCGCGTGCGGTCCGAGCCGCTCTACACCAATACCTGCAGCAACACGGCCTTCCGTGGCTTCGGCGGCCCGCAGGGCATGCTCGCCTGCGAGCGCTGGATCGAGGACATCGCCTACGCCCTGGGGAAGGACCCGCTCGAAATCCGCAAAGCGAATTTCTACGGCACGAGCGACAACAACGTCACGCCGTACCACCAGACGGTGGAAGACAACATCATCCACCGGATCGTCGATGAACTCGAAGCCTC
>CAYRNE010000052.1:0-11363 GCA_964425245.1 uncultured Devosia sp. | reverse complement strand
TGCCGCCGCGTAGAGAAGGGCCCCCGAGCCCGGCGCGTTAACCAGGCGTTCACCGTTCGGACTCGCGTCAACTGCGCGCTTCGCGCTTTTGCCCACTATGCACAGCCAATTGGACTCTTTTTCACGGAGTCCATGCCCGCTATCGTCGACTTGATTCGCCGGCCCGGGTCATGTGCCGGCGACCCCGTGCCGGGTCCGGGCGATCGGCGGCACGGCACTTCGAGTAAAGGGCGCGAGCCGCAGGATGCGGCGCTTGCCGCGCCCTCTGGCGGTTCATTGGAAGGGGCAGGAATGACGCCGGAGGCGATCCGGATCGGTCGGAGATTCGCGGGGTCAGCAGCCAGCATCGCCGCCATCCTCTGCGCCAGCCCGGCCCTGGCCCAACCCTACAATGCCAACATGCTTGCGGGCGCCATGCCGCTGACGATCGCGCTCGGCGCGGGGGCCTTCGCGCTCCTCGCCATGGCGCTGATCCGGCGCCTGCTCAAGGAAGCGAAGGCGGCGCGCGCCCGCGCGAATGTGCAAATCGGAAAGCTCCGCGCGGTCGTCGACGAATACGAGGCCATGCTCTCGGGCATGCCGGAGGTCATGGTGCTCTGGACCGAGCACACGGAAGGTCCGAAGCTCCTCGGGCAGACCTCCGTGCTGCTGCCGCCCGGGCGCCGCCCCGAAGCCGTACTCGATTTTGCGGTGTGGCTCGCTGAGGAGGAGGCCGTTGTGCTCTCCGCCGCCCTCGGCGCGCTGCGGCACGAGGGCAAAGGATTCGAGCTCAGCCTGCGCGCCCGCGACGGCCGCGTACTGCGCGCCTCCGGCTGGGCGGTGGGCAGCGGCGCGGCGCTCCGCATCCGGGCGGCCTTCGTGCAGCCTCCCGCCATCCCCGCGCCGGCCACGATACCGAACGAACCGGCGAGCCTTGCGACGGCGCGCACGGTGCTTGCCGGGCTCGCCAAGCCCGCGTTCCTCCGCGACCGCAGCGGCAAGCTCACCTACGTCAACGCCGCCTACGAGGAGCTCACTGCGACGCTGGAGCGCACCGGCAACGGCAACGGCGGCCTCACGGACCTCATCGCGCAGGACGAGCCGCGCGGTGGCGAAGCGAACGGCGCCGGTCCGCGCCAGCGCGTCGTCACGCTCGGGAGCGCGGGGCCCTTCGAGCTCGTCGAATTTCCCGTCGCGGGCGGATCGGCCGGCTATCTCCAGCCGCAGGCCGACGCACGAACGCGCGATGCCGGGCTCTCGCACCTCTCCGCGATCATCGAGGCGCTCGCGACGCCGATCGCCATCTTCAACGCACGCCGCGAGCTCGTGCAGGCCAACCGCGCCTACGCCGAACTCTGGGGTCTCGATCCCACATGGCTGCGGCCGGGCATGGACGAGCGCTCGATCCTCGACAAGCTGCGCACCGACGGCGTCCTGCCCAACGAGCCCGACTATCACGCCTGGCGCGCCAAGCACCTCACGTCATACCAGCTGACCCGGCCGCGCGAGAGCGAACCGTGGCACCTGCCCGACGGGCGTACCATCCAGGTGATTGCCGCACCGGCCGGGCCGAACGGGGGCGTGATCTACGTCTTCGAGGACATCACGGCGCAGCTCAACCTCCAGAGCCAGCACCGTTCGCTGCTCGACGTGCAGCGCTCGACCATCAACGCCCTCACCGAGGCGGTCGCGGTCTTCGGCACCAACGGCCGGCTGACGCTTTCAAACCCGCGATTTTCGCTGCTCTGGAAGGTGCCGACGAACTTTCTCGATCAGAACCCGCACATCGACCAGATAACCGACGAGATCGGTGCGGCGCTGCCGGAAGACGGCACCGCCATCTGGCGCGATCTGAAGCGCAACATCATCGACCTCAACCCGACGCGAACCGACCAGCAGGGGCGCATCGCGCGTGCGGACGGCAAACTGATCGACTATGCCGTCACGCGGCTGCCCGACGGGCAGAGGATGATGACCTTCCTCGATGTGACGGAAAGCGCGAACTACCAGCGCGTGCTGCGCGAGAAGAACGAGGCGCTGCTGACGGCGGACCGGCTCAAGGACGCGTTCGTGCAGAACGTCAGCTACGAACTGCGTTCGCCGCTCACCAACATCATCGGCTTTGCCGACCTCCTCGCCTCGGGAGCCGCGGGCGAACTCAACGCGAAGCAGCGCAGCTATACCGAATACATCAAGGCCTCGAGCGTCACGCTCGGCGTCCTCATCGACAACATCCTCGACCTCGCGACGGTCGATGCGGGTATCGCCGAACTCAATCCGGAGCTTCAGCACATTCCGAGCCTCGTCGAAAAGGCACGCGCCGGGCTCGCCGCAACCTTCCCCGAAGTCGAGGGCGAGCGCGCCATCAATCTCGTCGTCGACATCGCCCCGAGCCTGCCCGGGTTCGTCGCGGACGGAACGCGCATCGTCCAGATCCTCTACAATCTCCTGTCGAGCGCGGCACGCTTCTCGGAGCCGGGCGGCGAGGTCAAGCTCACCGTCAAACCGCGCGGCGAGCGCATGCTGTTCATCGTCGAGGACGAGGGCTCGGCAATGAGCGAGGAGGTGCGGGCCGCGATCCTGAACCAGAGCGAGCCGCCGGCAATCTCGGGCCGCGAGCGCGGCGTGGGGCTCGGTCTCGCCATCGTCCGTTCTTTCGTCAACATGCACGGCGGAACGATTTCGATCGAAAAGCGCGAGCCGCGCGGCAGCCGCGTAATCGTGAACCTGCCTCTCGACACCGCGATGGTCGGGGCGGCGGAATAGCCGCGGGCCTTGCATCGGCGCGCGGGCAACGCCATAGCCTCAGGCATGGCCGAAGCCATTCATCTCGCTGACGAAGCCGCCACCCTCGATCTGGGCCGCCGCCTTGCCGGGGTGCTGCGGCCCGCCGACCTCGTGCTGCTCTCGGGCGGGCTCGGCGCGGGCAAGACGACGCTCGCACGCGCGGCGATCCGCGCGCTCCTCGGAGACGAGCAGCTGGACGTGCCCTCGCCGAGCTTTTCGCTCGTCCAGCCATACGATTCGTCGCGCGGCCCGGTTCTGCACGCCGACCTTTACCGCCTGACCTCGGAGCGCGACCTCGACGAGCTCGGGCTCTTCGACAGGCCGGACGCCATCGTGCTCGTCGAATGGCCGGAGCGCGCGCCCTCGCTCGCGGCGCGGGCAACCGTGCGGATTTCGCTCGGCATCCCGCCTTCGGGGGGCGGACGCGAGGCCGCGATCGAATTCGCCGACGCACGCGGGCTCTAGCGGCTGGACAGGCGCCGCTTTGCCCGCTCAAATCCGCCGGATGGGGACAGCGCGACTCAACCGGGGCGACCAGTTCGATCTCTTCTCCGATCCGCCCGCCGCGACACGACGCGGCGCGCTCTACTCGATCGCGCCCAGTGCGCCGTTCCTCGCGACGCTGGCGGACCGGGTGCTCGACGGGACGCTGCTGAGCGGGTGGCCCCGGCAAGAGCCGTTCTGGCTCACCGACGTAACCATCATTCTTCCGACCCGCCGCGCCCGTTTGTCCCTGGCGCAGGCGTTCCTCGACCGCGGCCGCATCCTCCTCCCCGATATCCGCACCTTCGGTGGCGAACAGCAGGAGGAGGAGCCGTTCCTGCCGCCTCACGACGGACCGCCGGCAAAGCCGGCCGCCAGTGCGCTCGAGCGGCGGCTGGCGCTCTCGGGCCTCGTGCGCGCCTTCGCGCGGGAGGCCGGAAGCTTCGCCTCGCCGCCCAATGCGGCAGAGGTCTTCCGGCTCGCCGACTCGCTGGGCTCGCTCATCGACGATTTCCTCATCGAGGGCATCCCGCCCCGCGAGCTCGGAAAACTGGTGACGGAGGAGCTGGCCGCGAACTGGCAGGAGATGCTCCGCTTCCTCGGCATTGCCTTCGAGGCCTGGCCGCAGGCGCTCGCGGAACGCGGCAAGGTCGACGCCGCCGCCGCGCGCAACGAGCGGCTTGTCCGGCAGGCGGAATCGGCGCCGCTCATCTACGGCGACCGGCCGGTGATCGCGGCGGGGTCGACCGGATCCATCCCCGCGACCGCGAAACTGCTTCGCGCGATCGCGACGCTGCCGCGCGGCAGCATCGTCCTGCCTGGGCTCGACACCTCGTTCACGCCGGAACAGCACCAGCGAATGCTCGAAACCGGGGCGGCCGAGGGCCATCCGCAGTATGGCCTCATGAAGCTGCTGCGGCGGCTCGATGCGGGTGCCGCCGAGGTCACGGAGCTCGCGCCCGAGCACCCGCGAACCGTTCTCGTCCGCGCGGCGCTCGCGCCCGCCGGCGAGACGGCGCAATGGCCGGCGAAGCGCGGGCGCATACCGGTCGCCGAAGCCCTGGCAGGGGTGAGCATCCTCGCCGCACCCAACGGCGATCTCGAGGCCCGGGCGATTGCGCTTGCCGCGCGGACGGCGCTCGGCGAAGGCAAGACCGTGGGCATCGTTTCGCGCGACCAGACGCTGGCGCGCCGCATCGCCGCCGAGCTCAGGCGGTACGGCATCGTCGTCGACGACGCGGCCGGCGTGCCGCTCTTTCATGCCGCCGCCGGCCGCCTCGCGCGCCAGATCGTCGCCGCCACGGCCAGCCGGTTCGCGCCGGTCGACATTATCGCGCTTCTGCGCAACGCGGCGGTGACGCTCGGTCTCGAACGGCTCGCGGTGCGCCGCCTTGCGGACCGGCTGGACCTCAACTTCAGGCGCGACCGCGCCAACCCCGGGATAGCCGGGCTCAAGGCGTTCACCGATAAGCCCGAACTGCACGACCTGCTCGACCGGCTGGCGCAAGGCCTCGAGGCGGTCACCGCACTTGCGGAGCGGGACCAGCTGACGGTCGCGGAACTGTCGGGCGCGCTGGTCGCTGCCATCGACGCCCTCGCGCCCGGTGCGGAGCTGCCGGGGCTCCCCGAACTGCGCCGCTGGGCCGAAGACGTCGCGGCCCTCGGTCCTTCCGGCGCGACATTCCCGCCCCGCTTCCTCGACCAGGTTCTGGCGGCGCTTCTTTCGGGCATCACGGTGCCCTCCGCCACCCCCTCGCGCGAGGACATCGCCATCTGGGGCGAACTCGAGGCGCGGCTGCAGAACCCGGACCTCATGATCCTCGCCGGGCTCAACGAGGACATCTGGCCGCCGGTCGCCGACCCGGGTCCCTGGATGAGCCGCGGCATGCGCCTCGGCGTGGGGCTTGAGCCGCCCGAGCGCCGGCAGGGACAGGCGGCTCACGACTTTGCCATGGCGCTCGGCAACGCAGAAGTGATCATCGCCCATGCCGGCCGTATCGGCACCTCGCCCGCCCTGCCCTCGCCCCTCGTCCAGAGGCTGGAAGCCTTCGTCGGCGTGGACGAGGCCAGAGCCCTCAGAGTACGCGGCGCGCGTTGGCTCGCGGCTGCGGAGTCGCTCGACCATGCAGGTATTCCGCGGCCCGCGCAGCGGCCCATGCCGCAGCCGCCGGCCAGCATCCGGCCGCGGCGGCTGAGCATCACCGAGATCGAGCCGCTGATGCGCTCGCCCTACGACATCTACGCGCGGCGGGTGCTGCGGCTCGAACACATGGAGCCGCTGGGAACGGAACCGAGCGCGCGCGAGCGCGGCACGATGATCCACGGCGTTTTCGAGCGTTTCGTCGCCGAGGGCTGCGACCTCGATGCGCCCGATGCGCTCGAGACCATGATGGCGATGGCGCGCGAGGCCTTCGGGAAGCTCGATTCGATCAGGGAACGTCGCGACATCTGGCTCAAGCGCTTCGAGCGCGCGGCGCGGCAGTTCCTCGAGTTCGAACGCGCGCGCAGCGGCGAGATCGCCGAGCGGCACGCGGAGACGAAGGGCGAATGGGTCTTCCCGACCCTCGACGGGTTCGTGCTCTCGGGCAAGGCCGACCGTATCGACGTGAGGCATGACGGCCTGCTCGAAATCATCGACTTCAAGACGGGCGGCGTGCCCACGCCCAAGGACATGACCGCCTACGACGCGCCGCAGCTCCTGCTCGAGGCCGCGATGGCGAAGGCCGGGGTCTTCCCGGGACTCGCCCCGGCCGAGACGCTCGCGCTCACCTATATCAAGATCGGACTCGGACCGGCGGCCTTCCAGCTCAAGCCGTTCAAGCTGCGCAACGGGACGGGCCTCATGGAGGCGGTCGAAGAAGTGGTCCAGCGCATGCAGGGGCATGTGCAAAGCTTCCTGCTTTCCGACAGCCTGCCGATGACGGCGCGCATCAGACCGCGCGTCGAGAGCGGGCGCCGCCTGCGGCCGGGCAACTACGACCACCTCGCCCGGACCGACGAGTGGACGCTGACAGCCGGGGTCGACGATCCATGAGCCGGCGCCTCCTCGATCCGATGCCGCCCGAGGTAATCGCGAGCCAGCGCGACGCGTCGGACCCCGGCCGCTCCGTGTGGGTGCTGGCCAATGCCGGCGCGGGCAAGACCTACGTCCTCACCGCGCGGGTCCTGCGGCTGCTCGTCGGCGGCGCGCGGCCGGAGGAAATCCTCTGTCTGACCTACACCAAGGCGGCGGCGGCGGAGATGCGCGGACGCGTTGCCGAGCGACTCGGCAAATGGGCGCTGGCGAGCGACGGCGAGCTTGCCGCCGATCTCACAGCACTCACCGGGGAGGCGCCGACTCCCACGGCGCTGCTTCGCGCGCGCTCGCTTTTCGCGCATGCGCTCGAAACGCCTGGGGGTCTTTGCATCCAGACCATCCACGCGTTCTGCGAAAGCGTGCTGCACAGGTTCCCGCGCGAGGCGGGCGTGCCGTTCGACTTCGCCGTGCTCGAAGAACACGAACGCGACGCCATGCTGCGCGAGGCGCGCGAGCGGGTGATCGCCGAAGGGCTACGCGGCAGCGAGCTGGCCGGCGCCGTCGAAACGCTGTTCGGCCTCTTGAGCGACTTCCAGATCGAGACCGCGATCGTCGAAGCGCTCAACAAGCAGCGGACGCTGCGGCGCGTGCTCGCCGCGTCCGATGCCGCAAAGCGCGAGCTGCGCAAGCTCGTCGGGCCGGTCGGCACAATCGATGAGATCATGCTCGAGATCGTCGAGGGCTATGGACTCGGGCGCGCCGACCACGAGGCGATCTTTGCCGTTTGTCCCCCGACGTCCGGGGGCAGCGGCTTTGTGGACAGGCTCGCCGAGGTCAACCCCGATCATCCCGACCCGGCGGATCTGCTCGACGCGTACCTCACGCAGGGGGAACGCACCGCACGCAAGACGCTGATCAGGAAGGCGGCCGCGATGCTCATTCCCGGCATCGCGTCACGCGTCGAGAACGAGGCAGCGCGGCTCGAAAGCCTCCACAGCGAGCTCGTCGCCGCGGCACTTCTCGCGCGGAGCGAGGCGCTGCTTGACGTCATCGCCGCGATTTCGGCGCAGTACGAGAGCGCGAAGCGGGCGCGCTCGCTGCTCGACTTCGACGACCTCATCGAAAAGCTCGGCGCGCTGCTCAGGGACGAGGCGCAGGGTCTCTGGGTCCGCTACAGGCTCGACGCCAGCCTCAGCCACATCCTGGTCGACGAGGGACAGGACACCAATCCGCAGCAGTGGCAGGTGGTCGGCGCGCTGATCGACGATTTCTTCTTCGGCGAGAGCGCGGCCGACCGCCCCCGCACGCTGTTTGCGGTGGGTGACCAGAAGCAGTCCATATTTTCTTTCCAGGGCGCCGATCCGGCGGTCTTCGTCGATGCCGGCCGGCAATATGCCTTCAGCGCCAGGGCCGCACATTTCGAGGTTGCGGAAGTCCCGCTGCATTTCAGCTTCCGGACGCTCCCCAATGTGCTCGACGCGGTGGACGAGGTGTTCAAGCGGCCCGACCTTCGCGAGGGTGCGCTCGAACCGCGAGAACTGTCGCACCGGTCGGCGCGGGCGGAGGGCGGAGGCATCGTGACACTCTGGCCGCCGATCCGCGACCCCGAGGAGGAGAGCAACCCGCACGAGTGGCCGAAGGAACCGCCGCTCGTTTCGACGCAAAGCGCGCAGCGGCAGATCGCCGAGCGGATTGCGCGGCAGATCCGGCAGTGGATCGACAGCGGCCGACCGCTCGGCCCGCGCGGGCGGCCGGTGCGCGCCGACGACGTCCTGATCCTCGTTCAGGTCCGAAGCATTCTCTTCCACGAGATCATCCGTGCGCTCATCCGTAGCGGCATACCGACCCCGGGCGCGGACAGGCTTGCGGTCACGACCCATATCGGCGTCCTCGACATGATGGCGCTCGGGGACGTGGTGTCGAACCCGGCCGACGATCTGCAGCTCGCGGCGCTCCTCCGCTCGCCGCTCTTCGAGGTGAGCGAGGACGACCTGCTCGCCCTCGCGCAGCCGCGCGGCGAACACGAGTGGCTCTGGAGCGCGCTCGGCCGCACGGAGATTCCTGCCGCCAAGGCTGCCTATGAGCAGCTCAGGGCGTGGCGCAGCAGGCTCGATTTCGAACGGCCCTTCGACTTCTTCGCCGAGGTTCTCTATGCGGGCGGTGGGCTCAAGCGCATGCGGGCGCGCTTCGGCAGCGAGATCGACGATGTGATGGCCGAGTTCCTCGACCTCGCGCTGCAGTACGAACAGTCCGCGCAGCCCTCGCTCCTCGGCTTTCTCGCCGAACTGCGTTCGCGCGACGTCACGATCAAGCGCGAGCTCGCCGAAGCAGGCGCCGGCGTGCGGGTGATGACCGTCCACGGCGCCAAGGGGCTGGAGGCGCCGATCGTGATCCTCGCCGACGCGGCAACCACCGAGCAGGGACGCGAGCGGCGCTGCGTCTATATGACCGAGAAGCCGCCGCTCTTCATCCATGCCGCGTCGCAAGCGACACATATCGAGGCCACCAGCACGTATCGCGCCATCGCCGACGGCGAGCAGCAGGCCGAATACTGGCGCAAGCTCTACGTCGCGATGACGCGCGCCGAGGACGAGCTCTACATCACCGGCTGCCTCACCAAGCGCGGCAAGGTCGACGGCAGCTGGTACGAAGCGGTCGAGCAGGGGCTGAGGCCGCTGAGCGACGTGGAAAAGGACGCCCAAGGAAACGAGACCGCCATCGTCTATCCAGCGGGCCGGGCCAGCGCCACGGTGGCCGCTGGTGAGGAGACGCCGCCGGCTCCCGCGACCGCGCCGCCCGAACTGCCGCCGCTGCCTCCCTACCGCCCGATCCCGATCGTCCGGCCGTCGAGCGCTTTCGAGGCGAAGCCGCGCGACGATCACGCTCTCACGGCGGCCGCCGAGGCGGTTGCCGATGCAGAAACCGCCCGCAAGGAAGGAATCGCGATCCACGCGCTGCTGCAGCACCTGACGAAAGTGCCGGCGGCCGAGCGAAGCGCTGTCGCCATGAAAGCGCTCGAGGTGCTGCTGCCGGGCCGGGAGGAGAGCCATGCAAGGCTTGCCGGAAAGGCACTCTCGATTCTCGGCCGGCCCGAGTTCGCCGAAATTTTCGGGCCGAACAGCAGGGCCGAGGTGCCGTTCCTCGCCAATGCGGCAAAGGACGGCAAGCCGGTGCGGCTTGCCGGGCGCATAGACCGGCTGGTCGTCACCCCCGGGCGCGTCCTTCTCGTCGACTTCAAGTCCGACGCACATGCGCCCGCCGGGGGCGAGCCGGTACCCGCCGCATATCTGACGCAACTGGGGCTTTATGCACTGGTTGCAGACCAGCTTTTCCCCCGCCACGAGGTGCGCGCAGCGATCCTATGGACCTCGTTGGAATCGCTGCTAGAATTGGAACGCGATGCAGTGGCGGCGGCCGTTTCGGGCTTCACCATGCGGTGAGGTTCGTTGCACCCTCGCTGGACTCTTCCTAGCTTTTGGATCACACCACCGCCGCTTTCCAACCCAAAAGGCAAATCCATGACCAAGCACGTTTCCGACGCCACTTTTGGCGAGGAAGTCCTTTCCTCCAAAGAGCCCGTTCTCGTAGATTTCTGGGCTGAGTGGTGCGGGCCCTGCCGGGCGATCGCCCCGGTTCTCGAAGAACTGTCGAGCGAGCTCCAAGGCAAGGTGAAAATCGTCAAGCTGAACGTCGACGAAAATCCCTCGACCACCGTCAAGTACGGCGTGCGGTCGATCCCCACGATGATCCTGTTCAAGAATGGCGAGGCCGCCGACATGAAGATCGGCGCGGGCACCCCCAAGGCCGGCCTGACCAAGTGGCTGGAGAGCTACGCCGCCTGACTGGGCGCGAGCTTTCGCCGGAATCAGAGCGCCGTCGGCAGCCGCCGGCGGCGTTCTTCTTTGCCGGTCAGCTGCTGCCGAGTTTCGAGCGCAGTTCGTCGAGCCGCTGGGTGACGGTCTCGATTTCCGCCCTCAGCTGCGAACGCTGCGACTGGGACAGTCCCGTCCGGCTGCCGAGGTCGGCGTTCACGCCGGCGACGAAGGCATCGACGGCCCGGCGCAGATGGGCGATTTCGGAAGCGACGGACATGATCTTCTCCACCGGGACAGTCCCTGGAAGGGTAATGCCGATCCCGCGCGGCAATGACAACCGCCGGCCTTCCGTCCGCACCCGACTCGCGCTAGCCTTCATCGTCAGCTAACGATGGAGCTGGAAATGGCGGCCGCCGTCACCGACCAGAATTTCGATGCCGAAGTGCTCGACGCGCGCGAACCGGTGCTGGTCGATTTCTGGGCCGAGTGGTGCCCGCCCTGCAAGGCGATGGACCCGATCATGGACGCGTTGAGCGTCGAGCTCGCCGGGAAGGTGAAGATCGTCAAGCTCGATGTCGAGACCAATCCATCGACCGTCGTCCGCTACAACGTGCGCGCCATGCCGACCATGATCGTGTTCAGGAACGGCGAGCCTGTCGACCAGCGCGTCGGTGCCGGCCAGTCGCGCGTGCAGCTCGTCAAATGGCTGGATCAGTTCGCGGCGTGAGCGCAGCGGCCGAGCGTCAGGGCCAAGCCGGCAGAGCCGATTGCTGCTGCCAGAACAGGCGCTCGCGCTGGAGCCCGATCTCTATGTTGCCGAGCTCGGCATCGAGCCGCGCCCGTTCGGCCGCGAGATCGGTGCGGGCATGCAATTCGTTCTGGAGGCAGACCGCATGGGCGGTGCGGTTCTCGACAAAGCCCGTCGCCGGCGTATCGGGCAGGGAGGGGCACATCGCCGCGGCGCTGGACAGCGGCACTGCCCAAACGATGCCGGCGATCGCGAGGATGCGCTGTGGGAACTGCATCCGACTGAGGTAGGCCCGGGAGCGGCGGCGGGCAAGGACCCCGCGATCACAATGCGAGGGCCCGGACGCTGCCGTCCGGGCCCCATTGTCGGATGGGCGATGCGGCCTCCTAGTCGGCCGGCTGCTCTTCCTTTTCCTTTGCACGTTCCTGGCCGGTCTCCTGGTCGACGACCTTCATCGAGAGCCGCACCTTGCCGCGCTCATCGAAGCCGAGGAGCTTCACCCAGACCTTGTCGCCTTCCTTGACCACGTCGGTGG
>CAYRNE010000051.1:0-11474 GCA_964425245.1 uncultured Devosia sp. | reverse complement strand
ATAGGCGCGCAACTCGTCGGCGCCCTCGTCGGCATAGGCTCCGGTCTGGGGCACGTTGAAGCCGAGCGTTACGGTGTCACCGGACGGATTGTTGCAGAACTCCTGTGCGTAGGCGCCCTTCGTGAAGATCAGCGGCGCAGTGCCCGTCGCCAGAATGCCGGCGAGACCACCCTGCAGTACGCGCCGACGGCTGAAACCCTTCAGCTTGGTCATAAGGTATCCTCCTGAACCTCTCCCGCGGGGGCGCTGATACGCGCCAGCCACCTCACCGCTCATTGGGCACTATGCGGGCAGGCTGCAAACGACTTCAACATGTCATTGTTATTCAATGCGAATTCTGTCAAAAATTGCACTTCACGGACTGGAATGCAGTCAATTCGTTGACAGGAGGCCGTCGTGCGAGCGCCTATCGGGATCCGGATTTCCTCGCGCCGAAAGGCCCTTGGCGTCTCGCAGGCGGATCTCGCCCGGCGCTCCGGGATTTCGCCGAGCTACCTCAACCTCATCGAGCGCAACAAGCGCGACGTCGGCGGCGCGCTGCTCAAGCGCATCGCCCACGCGCTCGGCATCGATCTCGACAGCCTCACCGGCGAATCCGAACAAAAGCTGATCCAGGACCTCGAAGAAGCTTTCTCCGATCCGGTGCTCGAGCCGGTTGGTCTTGCAGGAGGGGATGCACGCGACCTGGTCGCCCAGCATCCGGCGGCGGCTCAGGCGATCGCGCGACTTCATCGTTCCTATGGCGCGGCCGTTTCGATGGCAGAGGCCTATGCCAACCGGCTACGGGCCGATCCGCTGTTCTCGCAGCTGCTGCACCAGATCCTGTCGGGGGTGACGGCGGTTCGCTCGAGCGCCGAAATCCTGACGGAGATCGAGGACCTGAGCGAGGAGGAACGGCAGCGCTTCGTGGGCACGATCGGCCGCGAGACGCGGGCGCTCGCCGACGTGGCGCAGACGCTCGTCGGCCAGTTCGACCGGTCGAGCGAGGCGCGACGGTCCATCTCTCCGGTGCGCGAGCTCGACGACCTGATCATTGCGGAGAACAACCACTTTCCAGCACTCGAGGAAGCCGGCGACGCCCTGCGCGCCGAGTTGGACTCCATCGGTCCTTTCGGCGAGCCGACGCTGGTGCGCGCGCTGACGGAGCGCTTCGGCATTCAGGTCGATCGTGGTTCGCCGGCCGACGGCGCCAGCCAGTACGCCTATGCGCCCGATCTCAAACGAATCTGGTTCCGCAACACGGCGACCGCCGCGACGCGGCAGTTTCAGCTGGCCCGACTGTTCGGCGAGCTGGCGGCGGGCGATGTGCTCGCGGCTGCGGTGAGCACGGACCGGCTCTCTTCGGATACGGCCAAGCGCATCGGCTACCGGGCTTTCAGTTCCTACCTCGCCGCCGCCATCGCCTTTCCGTATGTCCCGTTCCTCGAGGATGCGGAAGGATTGCACTACGACATCGCCGCGCTGCGCGAGCGATATGGCGCGAGCTACGAGCAGGTCGCTCAGCGCCTCGTCTCGCTGCGCCGCCCCGGCGCCTCCGGCGTTCCCTTCGGGTTCCTCAGGTCCGATCCCGCGGGGCGGCTGACCAAGCATTTTCCCCTGCCCGGCCTGCTGCTGCCCAATTCTGGACACGCCTGCCCGCTCTGGGCGATCTACAACGCGTTCCGCAGTCCCGAAACGACCGTCCGCCAGACCGTACGGTTCTCCGACGGATCGCGATATCTCTTCATCGCGCGCGCCCAGGCCCGGCGCACGACGAGCTTCAGGGAGGCGCCGCTCTATACTTCGGTCATGCTGGCCTGCGACATCCTGCATGCGGATCGCACGATCTATGGGGCGGGTCTCGACGTCTCCGATATCGATGCCGACGTGCCGGTCGGCCCGTCCTGCCGGCTCTGCACGCGGCGTGAGTGCCCCAGCCGGCAGGAGGAAGCGCTGACACCGGGAGACCCCGCCGCCGGCGAGACCGCGGCGGCGGTGATGGCCACGCCGCTTTGAGTTTGCCTTCGCCGGGGTTTGCGCTTTAGTAATTTGTCGCGAACGGGCAAGAGCCGCCGGTGGAGAGGCAGTTGGCACTCGATGTCCTTATTGCAGAGGACGAGCCGTCCATACTCGAGTCGCTCGATTTCATACTCAGGCGGGCCGGATTTACATGTTCGTCGGTTACGGACGGCGATGCGGCACTGAAGGCCGTCCGCGCGCTGCAGCCGAGGATGCTGGTGCTCGACCTCATGCTTCCGAAGCGATCCGGGTTCGAGGTGCTGAAGCAGATCCGGGCAGACACGCTGACGGCAGATCTCCCCGTTTTGATCCTTACCGCGAAGGGCCAGCTCCAGGACCGGCGCGTCGCCGAGGAACTCGGCGCCAACAGCTTCGTTACCAAGCCTTACTCCAATGCCGAGGTGGTCGGCGCGGTGCGCCGGCTGTTGAGCGAGGCGGCGGCCTGAGCCGATGGAGCGCCGCAAAGTCGAAAGCGCCGCGCTCTTCCTCACCGTTCTCGGCACCATGCTGATCACGCCGCCGCTGGTCCTGCTCTTCCAGGACGGGCGGCGGTTTTTCGGCATCCCCGTGGAAGTGATCTACCTCTTCGTCACCTGGGCGTTGCTCGTCCTCGCCGCCTGGTGGCTGGGGCGCAATCTGCCGCGCGAAACCGCGGCCCATCCGACGCACGAGGACGAACACTGATGCTTTCGGCCGACTTCGTGATCGCGACGGGCGTCGCCTATGTCGGCCTGCTGTTCCTCATCGCCTATGCCGGCGATCGCAGGGCGCGCCGGGTAAAGGGCGGGCTGCTTCGTTCGCCGGCGATCTATACGCTCGCGATTTCCGTATACTGCACGAGCTGGACCTTCTACGGCGCCGTGGGCTCGGCGGCGCGGAACGGGCTCGAATATCTTGCGATCTATCTCGGGCCGACCGTCGTCTTCATCGGCTGGTGGTTCATCCTGAGACGGCTCGTCCGTATCAGCCATACACAGCGCATCACCTCCATCGCCGACCTGCTCTCGTCACGCTTCGGCAAGTCGAGCCGGCTGGCCGTGCTCGTCACGATCATCGCTGTCATTGGCATGGCGCCTTATATCGCGCTGCAGCTCAAAGCCGTCACCTCATCCATCGAGGCGATCG
Organism: uncultured Devosia sp.; assembly: GCA_964425245.1. Lineage (GTDB taxonomy): Bacteria > Pseudomonadota > Alphaproteobacteria > Rhizobiales > Devosiaceae > Devosia_A. Next base: position 8,351 of record CAYRNE010000051.1, on the reverse strand, counting down.
CGGGAGCGCGCGAGTTCGGCAGGGGCAGCCTTGCCGGTATCGACGAGGTCGGCCTTGCGCTGGGCGTCGCAGCCGGCATGGCGCTGTTCACGATCCTCTTCGGTACGAGGAATGTCGACGCCAAGGAACAACACCACGGCGTCGTTGCCGCCATCGCGTTCGAGGCCGTCGTCAAGCTCTGCGCCCTGCTGGCCGTCGGCATCTTCGTCGTCTACGTCGGCGGCGGGTTCGAGGCGATTTTCTCGCGCGCCGAGGCCGCAGGCATCGACGTCTATTCGACGGGCGCCTTCGGCGACCGGTGGATTGCCCTCAACGTCCTCGCTGCGTCCGCCGTCATCTGCCTGCCACGCCAGTTCCAGATCACGGTGGTCGAAAACTCTGACGAGAACCACTTGCGCACCGCAGGTTGGGCGTTCCCGGCCTACCTGCTGCTGATGAGCCTCTTCACACTGCCCATCGCGCTCTTCGGCCTCACGTCGATGCCCGCCGGTTCGAACCCGGACATGTTCGTTTTGACGCTGCCGCTGTCGGCAGGCCAGGAGGGTCTTGCGCTCTTCGCCTTCATCGGCGGCTTCTCGTCGGCGACTTCGATGATCATCGTCGAATCCATCGCGCTCTCGATCATGGTGTCGAACCACATCGTGATGCCGATCGTGCTCCGCGTGACGCAGGGCGAAGGAGTGGGCGACGGGCGCGGCGTCAGCCGCCTGCTGCTCAATTCGCGCCGCTTCTCGATCGTTGTGATCCTGAGCCTCGGCTTTTTCTATTTCTACATGACGCGCGGTTCCGATGCGCTCGCGCCGATCGGCCTCATCTCGTTCTGCGGCGTGGCGCAGTTCCTGCCCGCGGTAATTGCGGCGCTGTTCTGGAAGGATGCTTCGCTCAAGGCCGCCATCACCGCCATTGCCGTGGGCTTCGTGATCTGGGCGTGGTCGAGCTTCCTGCCTTCGTTCGAGTCCTCCTCGCCGGCCGTGGCGCAACTCATGGCGGAAGGCCCCTGGGGCATCGGCTGGCTGCGTCCCGAAGCCCTGTTCGGGCTCGAAGGCATGGACCCGATGGTGCATGCCGTCTTCTGGAGCCTGTTCCTCAATTCCCTGACGCTCATCGTCGTCTCGCTGTTCTCGACGCAGTCGGCACTCGAGCGCATCCAGGCGACGATCTTCGGCGACCTGTTCCGCCGCGCGGTTTCGGGCGGCCGTTCGTTCATCCGTACGTCGGCGACCTCCGACGACCTGCTGTTCGTCGCGCAGCGCGTGCTCGGAGCCGAGCGTGCCATCGCCATCTTCGAGGATGCCGCGCGCCAGGCGGGCGTCAGCCGGCAGCGCCTCGATCCGACGCCCGAGTTCATCGATCGGCTGGAGCGCGAACTTGCCGGATCGATCGGCGCCGCTTCCGCGCACGTCATGCTGTCCAAGGTGGTTTCGGGCGATGCCGTCTCGCTCGAGGAAGTGCTGCAGATGGCGGACGAGACACAGCAGGTGATCGAGTATTCGCAGGAGCTCGAGAAGACCTCGGCGGAGCTGCGTTCCACTGCGCTGAAGCTCGAAGAGGCCAACCGGCAGCTCATGGAGCTCGACAGCCTCAAGGACGAATTCCTGAGCCAGGTCAGCCATGAGGTCAGGACACCGATGACCTCGATCCGTTCGTTCTCGGAAATCCTGCTCGAGGGGGACCGTCTGAGCGCCAAGGACCAGCAGCGCTTCGCCGCAACGATCCACGAGGAGAGCATCCGGCTGACGCGGTTGCTCGACCAGATACTCGATCTCTCCGCCCTCGAGCGGGGCGAGAGCCGCTGGGAGAACGTGCCTATCGATGCCGAGGCCGCGCTCGATCGCGCGCTGGAAATTTGCAGGCCGCTGGCGCAGCAGAAGGGGTTGCGCATCGTCGTTGGCGCGCGCGCCGGGAAGGGTGAAATCGCCAGCGACATGGACCGACTCTGCCAGGTGCTCATCAACCTCATTTCCAACGCGATCAAGTACAACGACGCGGACGACCCGGTAATCGAGGTTCGTTCGTCGGCGAGCGGGCGCAAATACACCGTCGAGGTCGAGGACAACGGGCCGGGCATCGCACCCGCGGAGAGAAAGCTCATCTTCGACAAGTTCGCCCGCGGCCAGGCCGGCGGGCTCGCGCTGCTCGGCGCCGGGCTGGGCCTGGCGATCGCGCGGCAGATCATCTCGCGCATGCAGGGGAAGCTCGAATTGCTACCCGGCGGCGGACGCGGCGCTACCTTCCGGGTGACGCTGCCGCTGCTTGCTCCGATCCCCGTGAAGCGCACACGTAAGCAACCGGCCGAATAGCCGGGCGGGACTCTCAGCGCCTCAGAGGTATCGGCTTCAGCGGCGTTCGCGCGGGGCCGTGCAGCACCGTGCCGTCGGCCTCGAACATCGAGCCGTGGCACGGACAGTCCCAGGTGCGGTCGGCATTGTTCCAGGTGACGATGCATCCCTTGTGGGTGCAGCGCGCGGAGACGGCATGTACCTCACCCTCGCCGTCGCGCCAGACAGCGACCGGCTCCTCGCCCTGCTGGACAACGCCGCCCTCCCCCGGCCGGATGTCCTCGATGCGCTCCACCCTCGACTGCGTATCGCCCGGGCGATTGAAGTCGTCCGGGGCCGCTCGCCGTGGATCGTAGAGCGAGGCCCATGGATTCTCGCGAGTCGCAACAAGGTCGGCGATGAGCTGGCCCGCTGCGGTGCCGTTGGTGATTCCCCAGGCGTTGAAGCCCGTCGCAATGAAGAAACCGGGCGCCTTCTGCGGATCGGGCTCGCCGACATAGGCGACACGATCGGCGGAGTCGTAATCCTCGTTGCACCAGCGCCAGGCCGTCTGAGTCACAGGAAAGCGCTCCCTTACCCAACTCTCCAGCGCCACGAAGTGTCTGGCCACGTCCCCTTCCTGACCGGTGTCGAACTTCGGGCCGAGCGCCACGATAAGCGCGCCGCTGCCATCGGCGGCCGTACGAAGGGAATGGGTCGGCTCCGCGGCGGCGATGAACATACCGGCCGGAGCATCCTCAGCGCGGATGCGGAATGCCATTGCGGGGTGCATCCGCGGCCGCAGCCGCTTGCTCATCCCGACCGGCGATTTCACGGTCATGTTCGTGGCGACGACAATGTGCTCGGCGTGGACGTTTCCGCCAGCGGTGACGGCGCGCCAGCGGCTCGCCTCGTCGATGAGCACTGCCCCGCTCTCCTCAAAGATACGGCCGCCGGCCTCCGCGAAGGCGTCCGCGAGGCCGACGAGGTAGCGCTGAGGATTGAACTGCGCCTGGTCGGGGAACCGCATCGCGCCCGCCGTCGTGAAAGGCAGCGGCGCGCGCGGCAGAAGCTCGGCCGCGAACCCGAGGCTGCGGGCGGCTTCGACCTCCGCCTCGAGGAGTGCGCGATCGGACCCTTCTTCGACAAACACATAGGCGTCGCGCGCACCATAGTCGCAGGCGATGCCGAACCGATCGATCCAGTCGCGGATGCGCTCGGCCCCTGCCCGGTTGGCATCGGCGTAGAGCCGCGCGCCGGGGTGCCCGAAGGTGTCGATCAGGTGGCGATAGATGAGGCCGTGCTGCGTCGTCACCTTGGCAGTCGAGCGGCCGGTAACCTGCGTGCCGATCCGGCGGGCCTCGAGGACGACCACGGAACGGCCATCCAACGCCAGGACCAGGGCTGTGGTGAGGCCGACTATGCCCCCACCGACGACAAGTACATCGGCATGGATCGACCGGTCGAGGGGCGGATAGTCCGTCGGCGGCGCACCATCGCTCCAGCAACATCCGGCGCGGCCGCCAGGTTCGATCGCCATGCTCACGAGCGGGCGGCGTGTTCGGGCTTCCCCCCGCGCTTCGACGAGGCCATGTCGTGGAGTTCCTTCTGGCTCATGGACTTGTACATCGACTTCGATGCGCCCTTCAGCTCGCTGACCTTCCTGTCGCCGCGCTTCGCGGACAGCGCTGCCCCGGCTGCCTTCTGCTGGGATTTGGATTTGGCGGGCATTCGCTCCTCCTTGTTCCTCGAAACTCAACATCTGTGACCGGCTTCCGGTTGCGGCACGTGAGGTGTGGGCGGCGACGGAACGCGAACGGCACAACGACATTGAAACCGGTACACGAGGCGGAGGGGCACGACGGGCCATGGAGTTGACCCATGCTGACCATAGACGCCCTGACACCGCAGGATCTCGCAGAAACCTCACGGCTGCACGAGGATCATCTGAAGCTCGGCCTGTTTCCGCGTCTCGGCCGGCGGTTCCTCGCGCTATACCAGCAGACTTACGCGCTTTCGCCGCACGGCATCGCCCTCGTCGCTCGCCGGGACGGCCGGGTCGTGGGCGCGCTGTTCGGCACCACCTCCAACGCCGACCATGCCCGCTGGGTGCTCCGGCATTGCGGATGGCGCCTCGCTCTCTCCGGATGTTTCGCGATGCTCATCCGGCCAGACGCCGCCATGCTGTTCCTGAGGACGCGGGTCGGGCGTTATGCCTACGGCATTCGCCGCCGCATGGGCCAAGTTTCACCGCCTTCCCGCCCAAATGCCCCCGTATCCGTCCTGACCCATATCGTCACGAGCGAAAGCGAACGGAGACGAGGCATCGGCCGCAGGCTCGTTGCCCGATTCCGGCTTCTCGCGCGGGCGAAGGGAGCACGGCGCGCCGTGCTGATCACGGAAGACGGTGGGCAGGGGCAGGCATTCTTTGAGCGTATCGGCTGCATTTTCGCGGCGCGGCGCCAAGGGCGCGACGGCGAGATGGTTTGCGAATACCAGCTTCCGCTGGGCAGGGCGCGGCTGGACGGCGCGAGCGAAATTGTACTGCGTCGCCGCGCTGCTCGCCTGCCCGATCGCGAGCGCGTCGGCGCAGGAGCCGCTCTGGGAAGCGCAGGACCCGCCATCCGCTGAGGCTCCGCTTCCTGCGCCCGCCGTCCTGCGGCCCCTCGCCGTCGTCATGTCGGCGAACGAGACGCATCCCGAGATCAAGCTCGTTGCCAGCAAGGCGGCGCTGGTCCTCACCACCTACGACGCGGACGAGCCGTTCGACGCCGTGGCGCGACGCCTCGCCCCGCTGCTTGGCGGTAAAGCGGCGGCGGCAAGCGGTGAAGCGCTCCACCATAACGGGTGCTGGTCGCGCGGCCGCGTCGTCTATGCGCAGTTCGGAGGACTGCTGCCGGACAGCGCGTCGGTGATGGTCGTCGTCGAGCAGTCGATCGGCTTTCCCGAAGGCGTTCGGCGCATCACACGAACGCTCGACGTCCGGATGGTGCACCGGAAGGGCACGTGGCTGGTCACGGAAATCGCGTCAACCGGGGGCGGACCGGTCCCCGACGGCGGCGAGCTGACGGCCGAGGCGATCGCGGTTCTCGAAGACCCGCGCATCGAGCTCTCCGATTCCGCGAGATGGGACATCCTGGGCGGCCGCGCCTCCCCGACCCTCTTGCGGCTGATGTCGCGTCTCGCGGAACAAGCACCGTTCGGCGTCGTGACGCTTTCTTCGGGCCACCCCGCGGAGATTTTCGGCACGGACCGTCAGAGCGACCATGCGCGGGGACGCGCGGTGGACATCTACCGGCTCGGAGAAGCCCTCGTCATCGACGAGCATCAGGACAGCTCGGGCACCCGCGCCATTGTCGAGTGGCTTTACGCGCAGCCCGAAGTGGCGCGGATCGGCAGCCCCTGGGTTCTCAGCGGCTACGGTGCCGTATCCTTCTCCGACGCGCTGCACCAGGACCACGTCCACGTTGCAGTTGCCGGGCCATAGCTGGCAACCGGGTCAGGTGCTGACTATTGTCTTTTTGCGCCCCCGCTTCGGGCCGCAATCGACGTAGTCCTTTTCAGCGACAGGAGTTGACCGATGAAGCGCACTGCCACCGCCCACTGGACCGGAACGCTCAAGGAGGGAACAGGCACCCTCTCCTCGATGAGCGGTGCTCTCCGCGACCTGCCGTACACGTTCAAGGGCCGTTTCGTCGACGAGCGCGGTCAATCGGGCACCAATCCCGAGGAATTGATCGGGGCCGCCCATGCCGGGTGCTTTGCGATGCAGTTCTCGGCCTTTCTTGCCGATAACGGCACGACGGCGGAGGCGCTCGACGTCACCGCGACGGTCGAGTTGATCCCGGGCACCGGCATTGTCGGAAGCGCCCTCTCCGTCGAGGGAAAGGTCCCCGGGATCGACGAGGCGAAGTTCAAGGAGCTCGCCGAAAAAGCGAAAGCGGAATGCCCCGTCTCGCGGGCCCTCGGCGCCATCAACGTGACTCTCGAGGCAAAGCTCGTCTAGCGCAGCAACCGCGCTCCGAGGGAGTCCAAAGCGCGGCCGCCGTAACTCCGCGGCGCGCCCGCCGGCGCGCCTAGACGAGCCCACACAAATGGCCTACGAGCATTGCAAACGTTTGAAATTGCCGCGTGGGGGATGGTGTGGGCGACAAGGCGCTGGCGCTGGCGGCGGTCAGGTCGCTCGTCTTCGAGGACATTCCCGCCCCCGCGCTGCAACCGGGCCAGGTGCGGATCCGAACGCTGTTCTCGGGCATCAGCGCCGGAACCGAACTCAGCCAGTACCGGGGCACGTCGCCCTTCATGAACCGCGAATGGGACGCGGCGCAGAGGGTCTTCCGGGACGGTGAGCCGTCGTCGGCCTTTCCGATCCGCAGTCTCGGTTACGAGGAAGTCGGCGAAGTCGTCGCGATCGGGTCCGCGGTAACGGGGGTGCAGGCCGGCGATCGCGTCTTCGGCACCTGGGGCCACCGGTCAACGCATGTCATGGGTGAAGCCGACGCAGTCGCGAGGCTGCTGCCGGCGGACGCCGACCCGCGCATCGGCATCTTCAGCCACATCGGCGCGGTGGCTCTCAACGGCGTGCACGACGCCGGTCTTCGCATGGGCGACCTCGCGGTTGTCTTTGGGCTCGGCGTGCCGGGGCAGATAGTCGCGCAGTTCGCCAGCGCCTCCGGCGCGACCGTTGTCGGCGTCGATCCCGTCACAAGTCGCCGCGAGATGGCACTGGGGCTCGGCTGCCAGCGGGTGCTCGATCCCGGCTCCGGTTCGGTTGCCGATACGATCAAGGCCGAGACCGGAGGGCGCGGCGCGGACGTCTGCTTCGAGGTGAGCGGCGCGCCCGCGGCGCTCGCAGAGGCGATGCGCACCGTCGCCTATGCGAGCCGAGTCGTCGCCATGGGGTTCTTCCAGGGCGAATTGCGCGGCGTCCATCTCGGGGAAGAATTCCATCACAACCGGATCGAGCTGATTTCCAGCCAGATTTCCGGCGTCGCACCCGCTGCGAGCCATCGCTGGAGCAAGTTGCGCCTGTGGCAGTCAGCCGTTCGGCTGCAGCACGAGGGACGGGTGAATTTCCTGCCGCTCATCACCGACGTGGTACCGTTCGAGGAGGCGCCGGCTCTGTTCGCGCGGCTCGATGCGGGCGACCCGGCAATCCTGCAAGCGGTCCTCAGCTTTGGAGATGCGGGATGACCCTGCGCGCCGGCATACTCGGCACGGGCGGCATCGGCCTTCGCCACGCAAACGCCCTCGCCGAGGTCGACGGGGTCGAGCTCGTCGCCTGCTGCGGCCGGCGCGAAGCACAGGCGGCCGAGTTCGCCGCGCCCTTCGGGATTCCCGCCTACACCGATCTGGCGCGCATGCTGGACGGGCAGCTGCTTGACTTGGTGATCGTCGCCCTGCCTCCCTTCGCTCATAGCGGACAGGTCGAGCAGATCGCCGCGGCGGGCGTGAACATGCTCGTCGAAAAGCCGATCGCCCTCGATCTCGACCGGGCAACGTCGATGGTCGAGGCCGCGCGCGGGGTAGTCGCGGCCTGCGGTTTCGTAATGCGCTTCGGCGCCGCGGTCGAGCGATGGCAGGAGCTCGAACAGGCGGGCGTGACCGGCGCAACCGGTCACTTCGCGGGGTCGTTCCATTGCAACCAGCTGCATGCGGACTGGTGGCGGGACCGGTCGCTTTCGGGCGGCCAGATGGTCGAGCAGCTCATCCATATTGCCGACCTTGCGCGACTGAGCCTCGGCATGCCGCAGACGGTCTATGCCCGTGCGGGCCGCATGTTCCACAGGCACATGGACGACTACACAGACGAGGACGCGAGCGCGATCGTTTTCGGCTACGATGACGGTCGCGTGGGCGTGCTCCACGCCTCGAACGGCGCAATCCCGGGCCGCTGGATGCGCAACTGGCAGATCGTCGCCGAACGGGCGACCGGCATGTTCACCGGCTGGAACGAGGGCGAGATCGTCCGCACCGCCGGGGCCGAGCCGCAGAGCGAGCGGGTTGCCGGCAACGTCGATATCTTCGTTGCCCAGCTCACCGACCTGCACGACGCCATCATCGAGCGGCGGCCGCCGCGGGTGCCGATCGCCG
>CAYRNE010000050.1:0-11500 GCA_964425245.1 uncultured Devosia sp. | reverse complement strand
GCCGCACGCCGGCGTGTGTTCTTCATCAACACCGGATTCCTCGACCGGACAGGCGACGAGATCCATACCTCGATGGAAGCCGGCCCCGTGCTGCGCAAGGACGAGATCAAGTCCGAACGCTGGCTGCAGGCCTACGAGGACCGGAACGTCCTGATCGGCCTTGCGGCGGGATTTGCCGGCAAGGCGCAGATCGGCAAGGGCATGTGGGCGAAGCCCGAGGCAATGGCCGAGATGCTGAAGACCAAGGTCGGGCATCCCAATGCCGGCGCCAATACCGCATGGGTGCCGTCGCCCACAGCCGCGACGCTCCATGCGCTGCACTATCACGACGTCGACGTCTTCGAGGCGCAGAAGCGCCGGCACAATCAGCCGGCCCCGCCGCTTGCCGACCTGTTCTCGATGCCGGTGCTCGATCCGGCATCGCTTAGCAAAGTCGAGCGGACGCGCGAGGTCGAAAACAATGCGCAGGGCATCCTTGGTTACGTGGTGCGCTGGGTGGACCAGGGCGTCGGTTGCTCGAAGGTGCCGGACATCAACAACGCGGCCTTGATGGAGGACCGTGCGACCTGCCGCATCTCCTCGCAGGCGATCGCCAACTGGCTGCGCCACGGCGTCGTGGGGCGCGACGAAGTGCAGCAGATTTTCGAGCGCATGGCGGCGATCGTTGACGACCAGAACCTTGGCGATCCCTACTACCGGCCGATGGCCGGCAACCCGGATTCGATCGCCTTCCAGGCTGCCCTGGATCTCGCGGTCAGGGGGGCGGAGCAACCTTCGGGCTATACCGAGCCGATCCTGCACGAGGCACGCGCACGGGTTAAGACAAGCGGCTGACTGCCCTCCGGCCTTGATTTGTCGCACGCCGGCCCGGCGAGCGGGCGGGTCGCATTTCCGTGATTAAAATACGCAGCAACCAAGACAAGGTGGCGCCGTTCGTCGGACAGGCCGGACGGTACCGGCCGGCGAAACGAGATTGGAGAAACCAGATGAAACTCCAGGCTATTGCCAGTTCGATCGCGATCGTGGGCGCCATGGCGTTTGCCATGCCTGCGACGGCACAGGACCTTCTGCTCCGGGGCGAGCAGATTCCGGTCGACCAGGTCGACAACTTCAAGGAGGCATGTGAGGGCCTGCGGGCCGCGAACACCGCGAGCCTCACCACGAGCGACGATCAGACCGATGACGACGTCGATCCGACGGAAACCGGTTCGATCGACCCCGCCGACACCAGCGGTTCGCCCGATCCGGCCGCCCAGGAGAAGTGGGACGAGCTGATGGCTACGCTGACCATCGAGGAATGCGACGCGGCGGGGCTCTAGCCCAGGAACATGAGAGCGGCGCACGTCGCCGCTCTCTTCAGATTTCGAAAACCGGCAGGTGAATGGCGGTTGGCCGATCGGGATCGTGAAAGATTTCGATCTCCGCCGGGACAAGCGTAGTTGCTTCGCCCAGCGGCTCGCCGGTACCTGTGTTGCGCGCGTAGCGCGGATGCGCTCCGCTCGCCACGATGAGGCGCAGCCGGTGATTGCGCAGGAAAGTGTGCGCGGTCGCGTGGAGCCTGAAATGTATCTTCCAGATGTCGTCCGGCACGGCCGGTGATCCGTAGCTCATGCGGATGAAACCGTCGCAGATGTTCACCGATCGGCCGTTCTCGTCCACATCGCACAACCGCACGAAGAAATCGGCTGTCGGGATGCTCGCCCTTGCATAGAGGGTCACGCCGACGTTGCCGATGATCGTGACGGCCGTGAACAGCGGCTCCGACGTATAGCAAAGGACGTCGCGCCGCCGTTCCAGGGGCGCGTTGTCGAGGGGGCCCGCCCCCGTGAACGCGAAGATCGCGCCGCCCAGATTGGGCGTCGGATCAGCGGGGTCGTAACGGTAGGTGTCGGGCGGCGACGCCTTGACCGGCCGTTGCGTCAGGACGCCGCCGGGGTGCAGGTGCCAGATCTGGATGTCCGGCGCGCCGGGCGGAAAGGCGTCGAAATCGCACCAGACATTCAATCCGCTCACGAAAAGGCGCACGGGTGTGTCGCGCAGCCTTTCCTTCTGGCCGAGGAGGTGGGCCTGCATCCACTCGAGCGTCTCGACCATGCTGACGCGCTGAAGCTCGGGGCTCACGTGGAACCATGGGCCCACCGTCAGCTGGGGCCGCTGGCCGGCGAGCACCAGCGTCTGGTAGTCCCGCAGCAGTTGATCGACCATGAAGTCGTACCACCCGGAAACGAAATGGACCGGCGGCGTACGCGCATTGAGGCGGTGAGTATGGTCGAGGTCGTCCCAGAAGCCGTCCTTGTCGCTGTCGGACAGCCAGCGGTGCCAGAACGGCACCTGTCGTCCCACCGCGCGGGTGTCGGCGTCGCGCAGCGGCAGTTTCATGGAGGCGCGAAGCGTGCGGCGCTCGATGCCGCCGCTCCACATGCGGTTGCCGAAACCGATGAGGTCGGTGCGAATGCCGACGATGACCTGCAGCCAGCCCAGGACGAGCCCCAGCTGGAGGCCTCCGCCGGGAAAGACGATGGAGCGGAACTCGGCACTCGTCACCTTCGCCGCGATGGCCGAGATTTCCGGCAGCGCGTCGCAGATCGCCCATTGCGCATAGCCGAGATAGCTCGGGCCGGACGTCCCCAGCCGGCCGTCGAACCAGTCCTGCGCCTTGATCCAGTCGAGCGTATCCAGTCCGTCCAGACGCTCGTTTCCCAGCGGGTCGAACTCGCCGTCGGAGCGGCCCGTGCCGCGGCAGGCCTGCAGCACGACGTTGAAGCCGCGTTCGGCGTAGCACTCGGCGACCGTCGAAAAGCCGTTCATGCCGTAGGGAACGCGCATGAGGATTGTCGGATGGCGGCCCGCCAGACGCGGAGAGTGGTGCTCGGTGTCGAGGGTAATCCCGTCGCGCATCCGGACCCGGATGTTGCGCGTACGCTTCGCACGGCTGAGCCGCGGCGGCAGTTTGTAGAGATCGGCGAGAAGCCGGCTGGCGATGCTCATCGATTAACGGCGGGTCATTCCACGAACTCGAAGCGGTCAACGTCGAAGAGGCCGCGATCGGTCATCTTGAGGTGCGGGATCACGGGCAAGGCAAGGAACGCGACCTGGAGGAACGGCTCGGGCAGGGTGCAGCCGAGTGCGCCGGCGGCCCCCCGCAGCGCGCGAAGCTTGGTTGCGACCTGCTCGAAGGGCTGCAGGCTCATGAGGCCCGCGATCGGCAGCGCCAGTTCGGCCGTGACGTCTTCGCCATCGGCCACGACGAAACCGCCGCCGAGCGCGATGAGGCGGTTCACCGCTACCGCCATCGCGGCATCGGAGGCGCCCACAACCGTGATGTTGTGGCTGTCGTGGCCAACCGATGAGGCGATGGCGCCGCGCCTGAGGCCAAAGCCCCGGACGAAAGCGCGCCCGACATTGCCGTTCCGGCCATGGCGCTCGATCACCGCGACCTTGATCACGTCGGCCTCGATATCCACCAGTGTTCCCGCGTCGCTCACCTCGAGCGTGGCGCTGCCGCGCTCGGTGATGATCCTGCCCGGCACGACATCGATAACGGGCGTTACATTCCGGCGCGGATCGGGCGGAACGCGAAACGTCTCGGGCGAAACCGGTTTGGCCCTCATCGAGGCGAGGCCGACTGGCGCAACCGGATGGCGGTTCTCGAAGAGATCGGGCTCGACGAGCCGGCCGGCCGAAATCACGTCCGAGACGCGGCACTCGCGCAGGTCGTCGAGCAGCACGATGTCCGCGCGCCATCCGGGTGCGACGAGGCCGCGGTCGCGCAAGCCGAATATGCGCGCGGCCGAGTGACTTGCCGCCCGATAGACGTGATGGAGCGGGCGGCCCCTCGCGATCAGCCGCCGGATCGAGGCATCGAGGTGGCCTTCCTCGTCGATGTCGAGCGGATTGCGGTCGTCGGTGCATAGCGCCACGAAACTCGACGTATTCTCGTCGAGGATCTCGGCCAGCGCATCGAGGTCCTTGCTGACCGAACCTTCGCGGATGAGGATCGCCATGCCCTTGCTGAGCTTTTCGCGGGCCTCGGCCGCGGTCGTCGCCTCATGGTCGGTGCGGATCCCGGCGGCGAGATAGCCGTTGAGCGCGAGGTCGGAGAGGAGCGGCGCGTGACCGTCGATGTGGCCGTCCTGGAACGCTTCGAGCTTGGCGACGATTCCGGGATCGCCCGCGAGCACCCCGGGATAGTTCATCATTTCCGCGAGCCCGATGACCTTGGCGTGGTCGCGAAACCGCAGGAGGTCCGCAATCTCCAGCGCCGCACCGTTGGTCTCGAAGGCCGTGGCCGGCACGCAGGACGAGAGGTTGACCCGCAGGTCCATGACCGTCTGTTCGGCATTGTCGAGGAAGTAACGGATGCCGTCCGCCCCGAGAACATTGGCGATCTCGTGCGGATCGCAGATCGCCGTGGTTACGCCGTGCGGCAGGACGCAGCGGTCAAACTCGAACGGCGTCACCAGCGAGGATTCGATATGCAGGTGCGTGTCGATGAACCCGGGCACTGCAAAGCGGCCCTCGCCTTCGATGAGGCGCGCGCCGGAATAATAGCCGTACGTCCCCACGATGCGGTCGCCGACAATCGCGATGTCGGAATGCACCACCGACCCCGAAATCACGTCGAGCAGCCGCACGTTCTTGACGACGACGTCGGCCGGAGTTTCGCCGGCACCGGCCTTGATCATTCGGGCGAGGGAGGTGGAAGACGCCATGAACCGTACTCGACAAACCGGGGCAACCGTCTCCCGACCCGCCGCTGCGGTCAAGGGCACCTGGGAACCGCGCCCGTCGGGGCCGCGTTCAGCCTGCGGTTCCTGACGGGAGTATGCGATGCGGACCTACGACGCTGAAAAGAACACGACGGAAGTCCGGCAGGGCAGCAGGCGGACGATGAATCTCAGGGTGCTGCTGTTTTCGCTCGCGGCTGTGGTCGTGGCCTTCGCGCTGATCTTCCTGGCCTTCCAGCTCATGCCGGAGGGCAACGTCATTCAATAGAAGCCGGGAGATGACCCGCCTTCGCCACGTCACCGGTGACGCGCTGACGATCGAACGCCGCCGCAGCGGACGCGGATATGCCTGCGTCGGGCCGGACGGCAGGGCGCTGCGCGACGAGGCACTCCGCCGGCGAGGCCGGCCCCGGGCCATGCCGCCGGCCGGTACGGTGGTGCGGCTCGCCGGCGCTCCGCGGGCCCATATCCAGGCGATCGGCACCGATGCCGCCGGCCGGGCCCAGTACATCTACCATCCCGAATGGGAGCTGCGGCGTACCAGGCGCAAGCAGAGGAACCTTGCCGCGCTCGCGGCGGCCCTCCCGGCCGTTCGCCGCCGTGTGCGGCGCGACCTTGATGCCGAGGCGGGCGAGAAGGCGCTGGCGCTCGCCATCGCGGTGGCACTCATCGACCGGACCGCCATGCGCGTGGGCCGCGAGCGGTACCTCACCGCAAACGGTACGCGCGGTGCGGGCACGCTCTACAGCCAGGACGTCTCGGTCAGCGGCGCGCGGGTGAGGATCGCGTTTCCCGCAAAGAGCGGCAAACGCTCGTCCTACGTCATCGAGGACAAGGTCCTCGCCGACGCCATTGCGAGGATCAAGACGATCCGAGGACGCCGGCTGCTGATGTACCGGAACGGCAACGGCGAGCCCCGCGCCCTCCGTACCGACGATATCAACACCTATCTTCAGGGCATCACCGGCGTCGCCGTCTCTGCCAAGGATTTCCGTACGCTGCATGCGAGCGCGCTGGCGGCCAAGGCGCTCGTTGCTCTCGAGCGCGCGGAGAGCGAAAGCGGGCGCAACCGGCAGGTTGCCGATGTAATCCGCAGTGTAGCGGCCTTTCTTCAGAACACGCCCGCCATCTGCCGCAAGAGCTATGTCGCGCCCTGCCTCATCAGTCTTTTCGAGGAAGGCCGGCTTGCAGAGCTCTGGTCGGCGGCGCCGGCCAATGGCAGCGGCCTGCGCCAGCGGGAAGCGAAACTCGCCGCCATTCTTGCCGTGGCGGGTTAGGCGACGAGGGGCGCGCTGCGCTCGCCGGATGCGCGAAGTTCCTCCTCGAGTTCGGCTTCGGGCCGCGGCGGGCCCAGCAGGTATCCCTGGAACAGGTTGCATCCCATTTCGGTGAGGATGGCCAGCTGCTCGTTGGTTTCGACTCCCTCGGCCGTCACCTCGATGTCGAGTGCATGGGCGAGGGTCACCATGGCATTGACGATCGCCGTCGATGTCTCGTTGCGGTCGAGCTGCGCGACGAACGAGCGGTCGATCTTGATGCGGTCGACCGGATAACGCTTCAGGTAATTGAGCGACGAGTAGCCGGTGCCGAAATCGTCCAGCGCGATACGGATGCCGGCGCGGCGCAGCGTCGCGAGCGCCTCGGCGGCAATGCCGGCATCGTCGAGCAGGATGCTCTCGGTGATCTCGAGTTCGAGGTCGCTCGGGCGCATCGCCGTTTCGATGAGGAGGTCGAGCACCTTTTCCGGGAAGCGAGGATTGCGCAGCTGTGCGGGCGAGATATTCACGGCAACGCGGCGCCCGGGCCATCGTGCCCCGAATAGGCAGGCGCGCCGGAGGACGAAATCCCCGAGCTCCTCGATGATGCCCGTCAGCTCCGCAACGGGAATGAACCGCGCGGGCGATATTTGTCCCAGACGCGGATGGCGCCAGCGCACCAGCGCCTCGCTTCCGACCATGTTGCCGTCTCTTCGAAAGAGCGGCTGGAAAACGACGAAAAGCTGCCCGCCGCGCTTCAGAGCCTCGCGCAGATCCGCCTCGATCGAATGGCGATCCTGCAGCAGATCGTTCATCGCATCCGCGTAGGCCATGACGCGGTTCCGCCCGGCCGCTTTTGCCTCGTAAAGGGCAATGTCGGCTTTGCGCGCCAGCTCCCGGGGATCGTCGTCGTCCGTACCCGCGATCGCGACGCCGATGCTCGCGCCAACGAACGCTTCGTTCCCGGAGACCACGAAGGGCTTGGCAATAGCATCGACAAACGCCTCGCCGGTGCGCAGAGCCTCCTCCTGGCTTTCGATGCCGGTACAAACGATGGCGAATTCGTCGCCACCGAGCCGTGCCAGGACATCTGCGGGACCGATGAGCTCTTTGAGGCGTTGGCCGACGGCGCGGATCAGGTCGTCGCCGGCCTGATGTCCCAGCGTATCGTTCACCTGTTTGAACCGATCGAGGTCGAGCATGAGGAGCGCGACCGGCGTGCGGTGGCGTCCGGCGAGCGAGGCGCTGAGGCGCCGGTCGAACTCCGTGCGGTTTGGCAGCCCGGTCAGCGGATCGTGGGCCGCCTGGTGCTTGGCAGCAAGGCGCTCCGCCTCGAGCGCCGAGGACGAGACCCAGATCCTGTGCACTAGCGCGATGACGAGAACGGTGGTGATGACGAAAGCCGCGGCGACCACCGCCCCGGTCTGGTTCAGCAGCTGAATGCCCGGCCGCTGCGGCTGCCACTCGAAGAAGGTGACGAGCCGGCCGCCGCGGTTCAGGACGGGGTAGGTGGCGGTATCCGGATTCCGTGCGGGACTCATGTCGAAACCGGCGGCGTCGAGGAGATAGCCGTCGGCCATTGTTTTCGCGAAGTCCGCGTCGAGATAGTCGATGGCGAGGTGCAGGTATTCCGCGCCGCGCCGCTGCAGGATGCTGCCCGTCTGGCTGGTGATCGGCACGATGCTGACGACAGCCGGCCTGCCCTCGATCAGCTTCAGGTCGAGCGCGCGCGGATAGGTAGCGGCCGTACCGGCCGCGTAGGCATCGAGCGCGCCGGCGGCCACCGCGGACCGGATCTCGGCGACCAGCGGCGCGATGGTTGCGCGCTCGGCCGAAAACAGCCCGGGCGATGGGGCCACTCCCCCCGTCATCGTGTAGATGGGCGCGTTCGTCTCATCGAGGACGGCAACCGCGTCGAAGCCGTAGTAATCGTACATCCAGACGCCGAGATTGTTGTCCAGCCACTCCTTGTCGTACGCGTCCCGCGTATAGATCAGCGCGTCGTCCCAGATCGCGACGCTTTCCTGAGCATACGGGATCTGCTCGACCTGCCGTTCGAAGGCAGCGGCGACGAGACGGGTTTCGCGTTCGAGCGCCGTGCGGTCGATCCCGTTGGTCGACCAGGCGACGAAACCGAGTACCGCGAGCGCCGTCAGGACCATGGAAATCACGGCCGGCGCGAGGATGCTGACCGAGAACTGCCATCGACGCCGGAAGCGTGGTGTGAGACGCATCAAAGCATAAGCCTGGTGAACAGGCGCAGTATGGTCGGCGGGCCGTTGCAGACTCGTTACCGCGACGCCGGCGAAGCCGGAGGCGAGTTCACGCGGTCGCGAGCCTTCATCACCGCGGGCCGAGCGCGGGGGCGCCGGAACCCGGCGCGCCAGCAGCGCATTTGTGGCTTACGCAGTGGAGTCCAAAGCGTCATGGACCTTTCATTCACCGGCTTCGTCGAAACCGAGACGCCGCAGCACATCTTCCTCATCCGGCTTCTGATCTCCGCCGTGCTCGGTGGCATGATCGGCTTCGAGCGCGAAGCGCATAACGGCAATGCGGGGTTTCGCACGCACATCCTCGTTGCGACCGCAGCCTGCCTCTTCACCATGCTGGCCTTCGAAATCCAGCTCATGGGGCTCGACGCGGGCAGCAACAATCCCGACCCGATCCGTGCCGTTGAGGCCGTTACCGCCGGCATCGCGTTCCTCGGCGCGGGCGCCATTTTCCAGCAGCGCGGCAGCGTGCAGGGACTGACAACCGGCGCGGGCATGTGGCTTTCAGGAGCGCTGGGCGTCACCGTCGCGATCGGGTTCTACTTCATCGCGGTCGTCGTGGCGCTCTTCGCGCTGATCGTCCTAGCGGCACTCAAAGCCTTCGCCCATCGCACCATCGGCAACAACAGCCGGCCCCCGCCGGACGAGGGAACGCAAGCCTCGGATCGCCGTTGAGAACGGCAGCAAGAGGAGGCGTCGATGCCTGCGAAATCCAAGGCCCAACAGAAAGCTGCCGGCGCCGCACTCTCCGCCAAGCGCGGCGAGAGCAAGGTCGGCGAACTCCAGGGCGCGTCCAAGGGCATGTACAAGTCCATGTCCGAGAAGGAACTCGAGGAACTTGCGGAGACCAAGCGCAAGGGGCTCCCGGAGCACAAGAGGAAAGACTGATGCCCGAGCGCATGGAATCGCCGCCGCCGCAGGAGCAGCCGCATCAGCCGGGCATCGAATCGATGATGTATCCGGAACCGCAGTACATGCCGAAGTTCCCCGGTAGCGGCAGACTACAAGGGAAGATCGCGATCATTTCGGGCGGCGACAGCGGCATCGGCCGCGCGTGCTCGGTGCTCTTTGCGCGCGAGGGCGCCAAAGTTGCCATCATCTATCTCGAGGAAGACAACGACGCCGAGGAGACGGCCGAGCTCGTCGAGGAGGAGGGATCGGAGGCGATCCTGCTCCGCGGAGACGTCGGCGACAAGGCATTCTGCGAAGACGCGGTCACGGAAACGCTGGCGCGCTTCGGCAGGATCGACGTTCTCGTCAACAACGCCGCCGAGCAGCATCCGCAGGACGATCTCACGGATATCACCGAGGCGCAGCTCGAGCGGACATTCCGCACCAACGTCTTCGGTTACTTCTTCCTGACGCAGGCGGTGCTGCCGCATCTCGATCCGGGTGCGGCGATCGTCAACACTGCGTCGATTACCGCCTATCGCGGCTCGCCCAAGCTCGCCGATTATGCAGCGACGCGGGGCGCGGTGGTCGCCCTTACGCGCTCGCTATCGGCGGCGCTCGCGAAGAAGGGCATCCGCGTCAATGCCGTAGCCCCGGGCCCGATCTGGACGCCGCTGATCCCTTCGAGTTTCGATGCCGAACACGTGGGCGAGTTCGGTTCGGACGTGCCGCTGGGCCGCGTCGGCCAGCCCAACGAGGTGGCGCCCTGCCACCTGTTTCTCGCCTCCGACGACAGCTCCTACATGACGGGGCAGGTGCTGCACCCCAACGGCGGCGAGATCATCGGCGGCTGAGGCGCTAGTCGTAGTCGAGAATGGCGGTCCCCTCCGGGTCCCAGATGCGGACGGGCGTGCACTCCGCATAGAACTCGGAATCGCAGTAGAGCGCCACCGCCCGGTCGAGCGACTCGCGCGTGAACTCGTCGCAGACGAACTTGGTCCAGTGGAGGCCCTCGGTGTGCAGCACCCCGATCTGCGCCGCCCAGCCGTGCGGATAACACCACAGGTTGACGGCGCAGTCCTCGGCCCCGAGACCGCTCTGCTCCATGCATTCGTTCTGCGCGCATTGGGCGGTTTCGGCCATGTCGAGGCCGAAGCAGACGCCGAGCCCGGCTTCGGCCGCCTGCGCGACGGCGATGCCGGCGAGGGGCGAAGGATCGTCCTGTGCCAGGACCGGCGACAGCATCAATGCGGCAGCGGCCGCGGCACACGCAATCAGGCGCTGCATCCGATTTTACTCCCCCGTTGACTAGACATTCCCGCGGCGCATCCCGCCGTCAAGCTGCTCGTGAGTTGACGGATCGTCCTGCGGCCCCTAGCGATGGGCGGAGGAGGAACAGGATGCGCGCACTCGTTACCCGCCGCGACCCCGACGGCAAAATCCAGAACGCGGTCGAAGTGATCGATGAGGAAGCGCTGCCCGAAGGCGAGGTGCTGGTCTCGATCGAGTGGAGCGGGCTCAACTTCAAGGATGCACTCTGCCTCACGGGGCTCGGCAACCTCGTCAAGAGCTACCCCAATGTCGGCGGCATCGATTTTGCCGGGCGGGTGGTCGAAAGCCGCTCGCCACGCTTTCATCCGGGCCAGGCGGTGATCCTTACCGGCTGGCGCGTGGGCGAACTCCACTGGGGCGGTTATGCGGAGCGGGCGCGGGTCAAGGCCGAATGGCTCGTGCCCCTGCCCAAAAAGCTCTCCACCCGCGACGCGATGGCGCTCGGCACGGCCGGCCTCACCGCGATGCTCGCGATCAACCGGCTGAAGGGCGACGGTATCCGGCCCGATCAGGGGCCGGTGCTGGTGACGGGCGCGGGAGGCGGAGTCGGCTCGCTTGCCGTGATGCTGCTCGCCAAGCTCGGCTTCCGCGTGAGCGCGCTCACCGGACGGCCCGAACTCGGCGAGCGGCTCAGGCAGCTCGGCGCCGAGGAAATCGTGCCGCGCGACGAACTGCTCGCCGACACCGGCAAGGTGCTCGACAAGGAGCGCTGGGCGGCGGCGATCGACACCATTGCAGGGCCGGCGCTGCCGCAGGTGCTGAAGCGGCTGCGCTACGGCGGCGCCGTCGCGGCGATCGGGGCGGTGGCGGCGCCGGGGTTCGAGGCGAGCATCATCCCGTTCATCCTGCGCGCCGTGACGCTCTTCGGCATCGACAGCGTGATGGCGCCGCTCGAGGACCGGCTGGCCGCTTGGGACCGGCTGGGGGACCTGTACTCGCCCGCCGCCTATGGGGGCATGGTCTCCGAAGCGCGGCTCGCGGACGTTCCGGCGCTGGCGCAAAAGATGCTGAAGGGCGGCATCGC